>JBFMBJ010000157.1:0-2852 GCA_040755235.1 Candidatus Omnitrophota bacterium | reverse complement strand
TATGATAATTTGTGATCATATTTTTTCAATACAAACACATTGTTTGCCGAGAGACTTTTTGATAATTTACATACCGCCCTGTCGATGATATTGTCCCAAACCGGTACCGGAGTGACACTTTTTATTTTAAATCCTTTAATTTTTAGTAAATCACGTAACGCGCCGTAAGTAAAAACTCTTATGTGTCCCTCAGTCAAATGTCCTTGCCCCAAGGCCTTAAATCTTCTTCCTAGTTTTAGGTTGGAAGAATTTTCCATAAAAAAAGGGGAGATGCCAAAGAGCAGAAGGACGCGGTTTGGATAATAGGCCAGATTTGGAGTAGATAATATAAAAATACTTTCTTCGTGCATCAGCTCCTTTATCTCATCCAGCAAACTATCCGGGCTAAATACATGTTCAAGCACTTCTCCGCAGAATACCACATCAAACTCTTCGCGCTTGTATTTATCGGTTAGCCTGTCTTCGTTTAGATTTATTTGATGGTAATTGTCTACCTTTGTATTTATTTGTTCATAAAAATCACATCCATGGTAGCGGTCTTCTTCGGACTTGAACTGAAACAGCTCACTGTTTTGGCCACACCCGATATCCAATATCTTTAGTGGCTTAGGGTGAGATTTTTTGTATGCCAAATATTGATTAACAAAACACTTTAGTCTGATATTAAACCTTGAAGCTGTTTGTCTTTGAGATAAAAATTCATTTGGATTCTTCATTTGCCACAAATAATTAATTATAGTTTTTTTATTTTATAGATATTTAGCAATATCCCCGATAAATAAAGAAAAAAATACCCAATTATATAAACCGCAAAAAGCGGAAAGCTATAAGCTAGCAATGGGTAAACAATCATGAACTTTTCTGCTCCGCCATAGCGCAATAACTCAACCTTTCGGTTTTCTAAAGTTGAAAACCCTTGTTTTTTGAAAGAACAGTCTCTGGCCATGTAAAACAAGCCTTTCAACATGAAATATGTCGAAACAGCAAGTAGTATTATTTTTGAATCCTGCGCATAGGCGCTTATGCTACTCAGATAAAAAATAATAAACGCCAGATCAGCCACAAAGTCTTTTGCCTTATCGAGAAATGGGTCAAAAAAAGTACCAAATTCTGAAGTTTGATTTTTCATCCGCGCCCAGATACCATCAATATTGTCAAAAGTATAAGAAAAAATCATGAGCAGAATAAAAATTGGTTTAAGATTAATAAATAAAAAGGGGATTGCTGCTAAAGCTAATAAAAACGAAAAAAAGGTAATTATATTTGCGGTTAAGGGTAGCTTTTGCATTAGGAAAGCCAAATAGGCCGCTATCTTATTGTCAATTAAAGATAGGGTGCTAACCGGCCGCATGTGTTGTTTTATTTGTTGGTAAGAGCGTTTCATATTCTTAGGTTCTTTGTGTTCTTTCGATTACGAAAAAGTGGTATAAGGCCATGTTCCGCTTTAGTTTTGAATAAGCTCGTAATGGCAAGAATAGCGTGAAAAATTCTATAATTGGATTCTCAAAAAAATGAACTTTATTCTTCAAAAAAGGAAATAACTCAAAATAAAGTGCTATAATCTGAGTATAATTTACGGAATTATTCTGGTATATCTTGAGGCTGTATCCGCCGTCGTTTAAACCAATAAGTCCCTTGTATTCTTCGATTGTGCGACGAACCCCCACTTTTTCTTTATAAATTCTTTTTTTAGAAGCGGTTGGTTCTCGAAAAATGAGGACCCCATTTTCCTCCAGGGTCAAAAGAAGATTTTTTATAAGATATGAGACGTCCTTATCTTCAAGATACATAAAGCAGCCTCCGACAAAGATAAAATTAAGTTTTTGGTTTTTGATATATTTTTTGAAATTAAGTGCATTGTCCTCAAATATATTTACATTTTTGAAACCTTGACATTGCTTACGGCCGATTTTTACCAATGATTCGGAGAAATCTATTCCGATAAGATTGCTAAACCTACTGTGCCATTCACAGAGAAGATTCCCTGCCCCGCAACCGATGTCCATATAATTACCTTCAAATACCCCATGTTTCTCTAAAAAATATAATTCTTCTTTAAACCTATAAAAAGCAAGGTCTTCCAGCTCCGCTGGCATCACAAACCCGGAAGCAAACCGGCCAACTTCTCCTTGGCTTAAGTTTTTATTCCAATATTCGTTGGCTTTTTGGTAATTAATTTCCCTCGTCATTTTTGATTTTTTCTTTAATTTTTGTTGTTGATATGGTTTGTGTGTAGGGAAACTGCACTAGGCGAATTTTATTTTGTTTTAAAAATTTAATTATTTCCGTTCGATCTCCGGTCTTGAGCCAATCTTCTCCCTGAACCATGATGTCTGGTTTAATTAAGGAGAGCATTAGTCTTTGGTCAATATCTTGATAGGGGACTACGATGTCGACAAAGGGCAGAGTTTCAAGCATCAAAATGCGGTCTGCGCAGGCCATAGTAGGTCTTTTGCCCTTTTGTTGCTCTACCGATTCATCATTTTGAACACCCACTATAAGCCGATCGCCCAAAGCACGCGCTCTTTTTAAGATATTGAGGTGTCCGGGGTGGAGCAAGTCAAACACTCCTGTTGTGTAAACTATTATCATGGGAGCTCCTTTCTGATTTTAAATGTCATAAAGTGACTATGTTTTTTGTCTATATTGCCAATCCACCCAGGTAAAGGGAAATACCCTGCTCCGTGGGCCCTCTCAACCTTAAACCCAAGTAAGTCGAAGTAATCTCTCAGTCCCGCGAAATTGTATATTCGAACATGAGTCCAAAACCTGTTTGGTGCTTCGTGACCGTTCTTTTGCAATGCCATGGGATTGCCGATGCCTCTTTTGAGACTGGAAAAGTTGGTCAGGGA
>JBFMBJ010000156.1:0-2876 GCA_040755235.1 Candidatus Omnitrophota bacterium | reverse complement strand
AAAAAGATAAGCATTATCTTAAGTATATTTTTTATCTTTACAGTAAATGCAGGCGCCCAAGATCTAAATAAAAATAGAGTTTTGATTCTTTGCTACCACGATATCCCTAAAGATGTAGTTTTAAATGATTATAGCGTAGATAGAAATAGTTTTGTACAACAAATCGAGTATTTGCGTACACACGGGTATTATTTTGTTAGCTTAGAGGATATAGTTAAGGCAAGTAAGAATCAAAAAGAGCTTCCCGAAAAAGCAGTGCTTTTGACTTTTGATGATGCCTATTTATCTTTTTACGAATTTGTGTACCCACTTTTAAAATTATATAATTACCCTTGTGTTTTATCTGTAGTAACAAATTGGATAGATAATCCCCCTAAGGCGCTTAAAGAAAAATTAATGAACTGGGACCAAATCAAAGAAGTTAGCGCTAGTGGCTTGGTAGAGATTGCCAGCCACTCTTGCAATTTACACCGAGGTGTACTTTATAATCCTCAAGGCAATGATAACTGGGCGGCGACCAGTCGTATTTTTTATCCCCAGAAAAAGACCTATGAGACTAAAGAAGATTTTCGCAAAAGAATCGCCCAAGACCTTCATCTTTCAAAAAATATTTTAAGACAAAAGACAGGTAAAAATATTCGCACCATAACTTGGCCTTATGGTCGTTACAACCAGATTGGCACAGAAGAGGCGAGAAAACTAGGTTTTTATGTAATGCTTTGTCTGGAAGATGAGCTTACGCGGGTAGATAATCTTGAAACTCTGAAGCGTTATGTAATTAGCCACAATCCCCCGATTACAGAATTTGTTAAAATTGCCAGGCGAAATTTTAGTGAAATAAGTGTTTCGCAAAGAATTGTACAAATAGATTTGGATTTAATCTACGATCCCGATCCTCTACAAAGAGAGAAAAATCTGGATAAGTTCGTAGAGCGCATTTTTAAAATAAAGCCAGCAACTGTTTATTTACAGGCGTTCTCTGATGAAGATGGTGATGGAAATATAAAGTCCGTATATTTCCCTAATCGAGTTTTACCAATGAAGGAAGATTTTTTTAGTCGGGTTTGTAATCAGCTTGCCATTCGAGGAATTCAAGTTTATGCTTGGATGCCGATGTTAAGCATTGTTTTACCAGACGAAGATCAAAATAATATCTTGAGGGTTAAAGAATTTAAAAATGGCAAAATTAGCTTATCCAGTTCTTGGTACAAACGGCTTTCTCCTTTTGAGCCAGAGGCGCGCAAAAAACTTATAGAATTATACGAAGATTTAGCCAGCAATGCTAGAATCGATGGTGTTGTTTTTCAAGACGATGGCTATTTAAATGATTTTGAAGACTTTAGCCCAGGGGCTCTTAAAGAGTATAAAAAAATTACAAATGGAGAAATTATTCCTTATCAAAAGCTTAATGCCGAACAAAAAGAAAAATGGATGAAATTAAAGACACAAACTTTAATTGATTTAACTAAGGAGTTAAAAAAAGCAGTGTTGTATTATCGGCCGCAGGCACGTTTTGCTCGGACTTTATATGCAGGAGTTTTACTGGAACCAGAATCCGAAGAATGGCTTAGCCAGAACTATCAAGAAAGCCTTAGCACCTATGATTATGTAGTAATTATGGCTTATCCACGCATGGAGAAAGTAAGTCGTCCTTTAAAATGGCTAAAAACACTTGTTAAAAAAGCAAAAAAATATCACCGCGGCATACAGAAGACCATTTTTAAGATACAGGCTTATGATTGGGAAAGAAAAAAATGGATCAATGCAGACACTTTGGATAAGTGGCTAAGGGCGCTGGTTAGTTCCGGGGCTAAACACATTGCTTATTATCCCGATAATTATATTGATAATAAACCCGAAGAAGCAATTATTCGCTTGATGATCTCTGTCGAGGATTTTCCTTTTAAGAGAAAAATAACCATAAAAGATTTAGAGAAGAACCCCACAAATATTTAATGAAATCATTATGGAATTTCCTAAACTATTTTGTTTTTTTATACCCTTTGTATATGAGTTTTGCCTGGACCATAGGAGCGCTTTTGTTTTATTTTCGTCGAGAAAGAAAACCTCCTCCTCCGCTTAGCGAATATCCATTTTTTTCTATTGTTATTCCTGCACATAACGAAGAAAAAATAATCGAACAAACAATAGAAAATTTAAAAGACATGGATTATTCCGGCGGGTATGAAGTAATAGTTGTTAACGACGGTAGTAGTGATAATACCGCTAAAACTTTAGATAATCTTCTTACGAAATATCCCCAATGGTTTAGGGCAGTACAGATGGTGCCAAATTGCGGTAAGGCCCGTGCAACCAACGTAGGCATTGTTTTTACTAAGGGGCAATTTATTTTAGTTATTGATGCGGATTGTTTACTGGCTAAAGACGCCCTGAAATATATGGCTTGGCATTTAGTAAATTTCCCAAGGGTAGGAGCGGTCACGGGTAATCCGCGGATTCTTAATCGCACAAGTTTACTAGGAAAAATTCAGGTAGGAGAATATTCTAGCATTATTGGTTTAATAAAGCGCTCGCAACGCATTTTAGGTAAGCTGCTTACGGTCTCAGGAGTAATTGCCGCTTATAGAAAAAGCGCTTTATCTGCTTGCGGATTTTTTGATGCCGACACGGTCACTGAGGATATAGATATGACTTGGAAATTGCAAAAAAAATTTTGGGATGTTCGATATGAGCCACGGGCACTGGGCTGGATACTTGCACCAGAGACCATTAGGGGATTATGGAGGCAAAGAATTCGTTGGGCACAAGGCGGAGTGGAGGTAATAAAAAAGCATTATAATGTCTGGTTCGATTGGAGACAGCGTCGATTTTGGCTAGTTTATATTGAATATGTTTGTGCTATTTGTTGGGCCTTT
>JBFMBJ010000155.1:0-2880 GCA_040755235.1 Candidatus Omnitrophota bacterium | reverse complement strand
GGGGGGTATTAGTTTATGATGAGAAAAAGAGTCGAAATAGAAGGGGATTTCTAACGGGATGAAAATAATTGATTTAAGTTTACCCATTGATGAACGTACTCCTGAAGTGCATCCATTTGGCATAGAACGCTTGGGGCACAAAGAAGGAGTCAAACATTTAAATTGGGTAATGATGAAGAAAAATCTTTGGGGTAAGCTTTCATTTTTATTTGGTAAAAGAATTATAAAACCCACAGATTTACCCGATGGAGAGTTTCTATCTTTAGAAACAGTGCATTGCCCGGTGCATATTGGGACACATGTGGATTATTCTTTTCATTACGGAACAAAATCAGAAAATAGGCTATCCAAAACTATAAATGAATTGCCGCTAGATTGGTGTTTAAGTGATGGGGTAGTTTTAGATTTTACAGATAAGCGCCCGGGTGGAGTTATTTCAAAAGAAGATTGTATAAAGGCAATAGAAAAAATAAATTATAAATTAAAACTTCAAGATATTGTATTATTACGTACCGGAGCAAATAGGTTTTTTGGGACAAAAGATTATTTAACTAATTACCCGGGCGTAAGCCCGGAAGCGATTGAATTTTTATTAGATAAGGGGATAAAGATTATTGGGATTGACGCCTTGGGTTTTGATCGGCCTTATAAATTTATGATGCAAGATTTTTTACGTACCAAAAACCCTAAATATCTTTGGCCAGCACATTTTTTTGGTAGAGTTCGCGAGTATGCACATATTGAAAGATTAACCAATTTAGACTTATTGCCAAATTTTGGTTTTAAAGTAGCTTGTTTTCCGATTAAAATTAAAGACACAGGTGCTGCCTGGTCTAGGGTAGTTGCAATTTTACAAGAATAAGATGATAAAAGTTGATTCACTAGTAAAAGATTTAGAGAAGTTAATAGAATTCCCCAAAGAGGGGATTTTTAGCAAAGTTTTGGTAAAAACAGATGTTTCGAACCATACTTTAATGTGTTTGTCTGGAGGTAGTGATATTTCTGAGCATACCTCTACTAGAGAAGCAGCAGTTACTGTTTTAAAAGGCAAAGGAATATTTGTTTTAAATGGCAAAAAAATTAAAATGAAACCAGGTGTTTTTATTTTTATGCCTAAAAATGCACCGCATGCCTTAAGCGCAACCCAAAACTTAGCAATTCTTTTAAGTCTTTCAGGAAAAGAGACTATATAAGGAGGAAACAATGGGTCATACTTGTAATTCAGTTATAATTAATGCACCTTACGATTTAGTTTTTGATATTTCTAATGATATTAATCGCTGGAAAGAGCTCTTTGATGAATATAAAGAATCTGAAATTTTAACTAGGGTTGGCAACAAAATTACTTTTAAGCTTACTAATCAAGAAGGGCAATCTTGGCAATCCTGGCGGTTATTATTTAAAGAAAATTATTTTTGTTATGCTGAAAGAGAAAATCCTAAGTTTCCATTTGATTACATGAAATTAATCTGGCTTTATCGAGAAGTTCCAGAAGGAATAGAGATGACTTGGATCCAGCATTTTACAATGGATACAAAGGCAAAATTTAATGATCAGCAAGTAGAAGGTTTTATCAATAAGCATTCTGTCGATAATTTGAAGCGCATGAAAGAAATTATTGAGGCACAGGTGAAGAAATCTTGAAATCCGGTAATAAGATTATATTCTTTCTTCTTTGTTTAGAAGGGGCTCTAGTATCTTTAAATTTAGCAGCAATTCCAGCAGTCGTGCCAAAAATTAGTTTAGATTTAGGTATAGATAATTTTTTAGGCGCTAAAGTTATTTCTTGGTACATGGTTCCTTATGGATTAGGTGCTTTAATTTATGCACCACTTGTTAAAAAGATATCCATTAAAAATATTAAAATAATTTGTTTAAGCGTATTTAGTATCTTTAGTTTTGTAAGTGGAATTAGTAGTTCTTTTAAAATTTTGGCTCTAAGCCGTATATTTGCAGGAATTGCAGCAGCTTCTACAATTCCTATTGCTTTAATTTTAATTGGGCAATTATTTACTACTGATACTCGGGGTAGATTTGTAGGGATGTTTTTTAGTGCAACATTCATTAGTTCCTTTGTAGGAGTTTTATTAAGCGGATTCTTAAATTGGAGATATTTATTTATAATTCCGGCAATAATTGCATTAATTAGTTTTTTACTAGTAGTAAAATATTTTAATCCAGAAGAACAAAAATATAATTTTGAAGTTAACTACACGCATTTATTAAGAAATAAAAAAATTTTAGTAATTTTTTCTTATATCTTTGTATTAAGTTTTATTTATCACGGGGCTTACAATTGGCTAGGCGTTTATTTTAATAGTCTAAATATGGACCAGTTAAAAGTTAGTTTTTTATTGAGCTTAGTAGGTTTTAGTGGAATATTTGGCCAATTGATAGGTGGTTTTCTAACTGATAAAAAAGGACGAAAATTCAGCGCTAGTTTAGGATTACTTATCTTAGGTTTAAGTACCGCTTTATTAGCAAAATCGTTTTCTTTCTTTTATTTATTTTTAGTACTTTTAGGTTTTGGTATTGGTTGGACAATAAATCACAATGCTGTATCAACAGTTTTAACAGATTTTCCGGAAAAATTTCGCCCAGAAATCGCAAGTTTTAATAGCAGTGTAAGATTTTTTAGCGGCGGAGTGGGTGTAGGTATAGCAGGAATATTTATGAAAATGAATTTTCAATTAACCTATTTATTTTTAGGTATAATTTTAGTATTTTTATCAATGTTTACAAAGAGGATATTAAGTGAAGACATATAATTTATGTTCGTTTTAATACATAAATTATATGTCTGAACTTACCCCCGCTGTTTCGTTTTTTAATTTTTTTTAAGCAAAAAATACAAAAAGATGGGGGTTAAATTAGCCCTCC
>JBFMBJ010000154.1:0-2882 GCA_040755235.1 Candidatus Omnitrophota bacterium | reverse complement strand
AAAAATCGGTAAAATTCCTACTTATGTAGAAAAAGAATTTTCATTTCCGCTAGGTAACAATCGTATTATTGGGCGTTGGGATAGGGTAGATATTGAAAAAGAAAAAGTAACAATCATTGATTTTAAATCATCAGAAATAAAAGTACAAAAAGATGCTGATAAAAAAGCAAAAGATAGCTTGCAACTTTCCTTGTATGCCTTAGCTTATAAAACTATGTATGGAGTGATGCCGGACAACGTAGAATTGCATTTCTTGGAATCAGATCTTGTAGGTAGAGCCGAAAGAAAGGACCAAGATTTGGATGAATTAAAGGATAAAATAAATAAAGTTTCTTCTGGGATAAGGAATCAGGTTTTCGAAGCAAAACCAGTGTATCTTGCCTGTACTTGGTGTGCTTTTAATCAAATTTGTCCTGCCGCGATTTGTTGATTGTGCTATAATATAAATGAAAAGATAACTTACGGAGTATAAACGACGTAAGTTATAAGTTTAAGTTTACCCCGCACTTATTTTTGTAATTGTGCTGGGTGGAGTTTTAGAAGTGAATAGCGAAATAAACAATAATCTTAAGTTATAATACTTTATCAAAAATAAGTGCGGGGTTTAATTCGTAGACGCTCCGCTACAATTTATGTTCACAAAAGGTCCATAAATTGTCCACTCATTGAAAATATGTTTTTAGAATATTTTAAAATTACAAGTTTGGCCATAATGCAAATTTTTCTTTTAGGCTCTTTAGGATTTTATTTAAGAAAAAAAGATATAATTTCATCAGTTGGCTTAGACGGCATTAGTAGGTTCACTATCGAAATTGCATTGCCAGCTTTTATCTTTTGTCAGTTGATAAAAAATTTTGATTTTTCTTTATATCAAAATTGGTGGTTGTTTCCAATTTTAAGTTTTGTAATAACTATTATTGGTATTTTAGTCGGGTTTATTTTTATAAAACTTCAAAGACGGATAGAGGAAAAAAGAGAATTTTTAAGCCTTGTTACATTCCAAAACTCTGGGTATTTACCCTTGGCACTTGTGGCGGGTTTTTTATCTACCCAAGAAGCAAATCAGATGTTTATTTATATATTTTTATTTTTATTTGGTTTTAATTTAATTATTTGGTCTTTGGGGATGTATATGTTAGGCGCTCATCGGGTCAAAAAATTTGAGCTAGGAAGCCTATTTAGTCCACCCGTACTAGCAACATTAGTTGCATTTCTATTTATTGTTTTAGGGATTCGCATTATTCCCAATGTAATATTCAAACCGATGGAAATGGTGGGAAACTGCATGTTGCCTTTGGCATTATTGATAGTTGGGGGTGGTCTTGCAGAGATACGTTTTGATTATCAACTGCGTAAAACTACCTTAATAAATTTAATTTTAGCAAAATTAATAATCTTACCTAGTTTAGCTCTTATGGTTTTATATTTTTTAAAATTACCCACGGCTTTAGGATTGTTGATAATAATTGAGGCAGCAGTTCCTTCGGCAACAACTTTATCTATAATTGAACGTCATTATCAAAAAGAGGGAATTTTAGTTAATCAAGGAATATTTATCACGCACTTGGCAAGCCTTGTTACAATTCCTATATTTTTAAGTTTATATTTTTGGTTAACTATGTTAAAATGAAAGATGCTACCGTTACAAACAGAAAGGCTTTTAGAGATTATTCTATTCTAGAAAGAATAGAATGCGGAATAGAATTAAAAGGGAGTGAAGTAAAATCCTTAAGAGATGGAAAAATAAATCTAGACGATAGTTTTGCCCGCGCTGATAAAGGCGAAATTATATTGTTTAATGCACATATAAGTCCTTATATAGAAGCGAGTTACTTAAATGTTGAGCCAACGCGGCCGCGGAAATTATTACTACATAAAAAAGAAATTTCAAAACTCGCAGGTCAGGTGAACCAGCGAGGGTTTACTTTGATTCCCTTAAAGCTTTATTTTAATCAGCGTGGCTTTGTTAAAATAGAACTGGGTTTATGTAAAGGTAAAAAGCTTTATGACCAAAGAGAAGATATAAAGCGCCGTGAAACAACACGGGAAATGCGGCGCGCTTTAAAAAATAAAAGAAAAAATAGGGGGTGACAGGTCTCGACTTAAGCTAGTTCGAGTAAAGGTTGCATGTCGCGGACGCAGGGTGGGCCGCGTTATCAATCCTTGCAAAAATAAACGCTAACGATAACAATCGTTTAATAGCAAGAGCAAATCAAATCGTTAATCCGATTTTTGCTGCTCCTGTTATGGCGCCAATCATTCCCTAAATAAAGGGAATGTCTCAATCTAACCTGCCTAAGGGTTGGAATTGAGCGACTAATTTAGGCTGGCTTTGGCTTTTTAGTCTTTAAGGCCAAGGCAAGATTGTAAGAAAGGCTGCGGTTTATTTGATCCTGTCTACAGGAGCGAATAAATCTTAAGATAAAATATAGACTAAACATGTAGATTCTTTATTCAGCTGCTTAAGGACGCGGGTTCAATTCCCGCCACCTCCACCAAAAAAGATGGAAAGATCAAAAATAAAAATCAAAAATTTTATATTTTCAATTTTACTTTTTACATTTTTAATTTTCAATTTTATAAGTTGCGCGACTGTGCCACGGCAAGAAGCATTAAATTTACCTACCTTTAATGTTAATGGCATTAGTTACGTGCCGTTAATATCCATATGCCAACAGAAAAATATTAATTGGGATTACGATAGTTTTTTAAGAAAAATTTCTTTAAAAAAACAAAATACAGAGATAAATCTAATAGTTGGTTCGCATGTTTTTTTAGTAAACGGTAATTTAATGAACTTAACAAGACCTGTTGAATTTTATAAAGGAATTATTGTAGTGCCATACGAATTTTATCAAAAAACACAAAGATATTTCGAGGTT
>JBFMBJ010000153.1:0-2890 GCA_040755235.1 Candidatus Omnitrophota bacterium | reverse complement strand
CCTGAAATTACTGACCAAGAAGAAGAACGTTTAGCTGATATCTTTGGCCAAGCCTTTAGCCGAGGAATAGCTAATGTTCCTGGAGATCTTCTTGACGAAATAGACACAATAGACAATCATTTAAACATTAACCTAAAACAAGCACTTAACACCCAACCGCAAACCTTAGAAGAACTTTTAAACCAGCTGCGTATTCAGGTTGAGATTGAAGCTAAGACCCCAAGTGAAATGCAAGTAATCAAACAACGCATTGAAGGAGAAAAACAAGAAGGGGAGCATGTCGAGGTAAGGGCGCAAGTAAAAGATAATTTTCCACAAGTCTTACAAATCGGCGAAGAAGTAGTTATTATAGAAGGTAAAGTACGCGATAGAAACGGTTATGGTTTTGCAGGAGGAGTACTAACCAAAGTTGAATCAGCCTACCAAGATTATTTATTTTCTCATTTAACGGGTTTTGGCTTAACCAATAATGAAATAAACGCCATTGCCAATGCCATAGTGCGCATTAAAGAAGATGCAATGTATACTAGAAAAGAGTTTTTTACAGCTGATGATATAAGGTATATTCTTAATTATCGAGTATTTGATATAACTAGGTTTATTGCTCGCCTAAGAACAGAACAAGAAAAATATAAACAAGCTAAAGATAATAAAGGTAAAAATCTCTTTAAAGACCAAGAGATTCATCAACTGCTTTTTAGAAAAATTATTCCTTTTAGCTGGATTGATGGACTTATGCAAGATGGTTTATCTAAAACAGAGGCTACGCGTATTGTTACTCACTGGTCCAACCCCAAACAAACCTGGGAAAAAACACTTAAGCCTATCCGTGATAAACTTATGCAAGATGATTTATCTAAAGCAGAGGCTACGTATGTTGTTGTCTATTATTCTAATCCTAAAGAAAAAATAGAAGCTATAAATAAAACTATTCCTTTGATTAGAAGTATTTTAACGCTTAGTGATGAAACAATATTTTGGTATTTGATAAAAACAAGCTATCAAACAATTAGAGCTGAATTACGTGATAAATATAATATACAAAATGAAGTTGATTTAGACAACATTTTAACGTATCTTAAAGCATATGAGGAAGAGTATGGGAAATTAGCTATTCAACAAACCCCTTCTTCAGCTGCGCAAGCAGTTCAATCATTAGTTCTCTCTAACGAACAAGCAGGGGAATATATTGAAAAGAATTTACCAAATGAATTACGTGGAACAAGCGTGGAACAAAGACAAGCTAAATTACAAGCACAACTTAGAGCGCAAAATCCCAATATTTATGAAATTAACGGCATTGTTTTTATCAAAATCAAAGGATTATTTAAAGCCACTGGGCAATTTGCTCATATTGGTTTAGGGCAAACCTATGGTCAAAGTGTAGTTTACATCGATGAAGAATACGCAAATAACCAAATAGTTGTTAATCACGAACTTGAAGAAATTAGTCTTTGGAACCAAGCTGTAGTCCAACGTAGATACGGGGCTCAAGTAACAAATCTTTCCCAAGTTAGAAATTGGATGCGCCAAAATCCCCAAGAAGCAATTACCTTAGCCCAAGAACTCCACCAACAAGCAAATCGAAAATATAATGTAGATACAATTGTTCCTGCAACTCAACTCATCATATTAAGAGATGGGGTTGAGGAGTTAATCCAGACTCAGATTCCCAGTGTGGCAGCGACAAGGGAAAGCTCATCTAAGCCACAAAAAGAAGCTATTAAAAAATTAATACAGGGTATTTCATTAAGAGACAAAAACGATAGAAAACAACTGGGTAGAGAATTAGCCTTAATAAGTGATATTCTATTAGCCATAGACCAACTTTTTAAAAATAACGATTCATACTCAGCTGGCCAATTAGCTATTGAGGCGATAAAAGCTAATATCCCAGGAGTAACTTCTAGCCAAGTAACTCAAGCCATAGACCAACTTTTTAAAAACAATAACCCACGCTCAGCTGGCCAATTAGCTATTGAGGCGATAAAAGCTAATATCCCAGGAGTAACTTCTACTCAAGTAACTAAGTGGATAGACCAACTTTTTAAAAACAATAACCCACGCTCAGCTGGCCAATTAGCCCTGGCTATGGCAGGAGAAATCAAATTTAAATTTACTAAAAAAATCGATAGTGTATTTGAAGTATTAAAAGACAGAAAAGTTTTTCCAGAAGGAAGTTTAATTTTAAATAGTAAGGTTATTAGCTATGCTTTGGAACAGGATAAACTTTCCGACTTAGAGAGTGTTTTAATCTCCATTTTAGAAAATCCAGAAATCCTTTCTTTTATAAATTTCTTAGATAATATTTTAGGCTGGGATACTCTCTTATCAGAAATCTTCCAAGAAAAAGGAGTAAGAAGTTTTGTTAAATTTTACAATGCAATTTATCCCTTTATCTTTAGAGATACCTTGCCAGAAGACTTAGACTTAAAAGATTCCAAGGTAAGAGCAGTTTTAGATGCAATACTACATTTTAGCAGTTCTAAGTTTAAAAGGACTGATTTAACAATAGAAGAGATTTATCAGGCTTATCTAAAGGATTATAAGGCTGGTAGAATCAAACCTTTACCAGAAGGCATACCTAAAACTAAAACCATAGAAGTGGCTACAGGGAGAAAACAAGAACTTACTAGGGACGCTCAAGAATACTATCAGAAGATGATGCAATCAGCACAACAGGCATTAGTTGCGATTGACAGCCTAAAAAAAGGAACTATAGACAATTTATATAAAGATCCAGTAGTAAAATTAGTAGCTTTAATAGATGAGAGAATCGCTGCTTTAACGAAGAAACAAACCTCGGAATTAAAACAAAAGGCAACAGCTGCTATAGATGCTCAAATACAAATTTTGAGACAAGTAAGGGAGAAAATTCAACCTGCTGCTA
>JBFMBJ010000152.1:0-2912 GCA_040755235.1 Candidatus Omnitrophota bacterium | reverse complement strand
GAGGATTTTATTGATTTAGCTGATAAAGCATTGTATAAAGCAAAAGAAAGAGGCAGAAATAGGATAGAGATATATAATTAAAAACAAGAAAAGGAGACCAGGGAAATGAAAATAGGAATTCTTACAGGTGGCGGGGATTGCCCAGGATTGAACCCCGTAATTAGAGCAGTGGTACGCAAGGCTTATCAAGAAGGATATAGTGTTGTAGGTATTAAAAACGGCTGGAAAGGACTCATAGAAAATGACACTACACCACTTGATTTAAATGCTGTTTCGGGAATATTACCTAAAGGTGGAACAATCTTAGGAACAAGTCGCACCAATCCTTATAAAAAACCAGAAGATGTAAAAAAAGTAATAGAGAATTTTAAAAAATGCACCTTAGATGCTCTCATCGCAGTTGGCGGAGAAGATACTTTAGGAGTAGCAAGTAAATTAACTAAAAACGACATTCCAAATATCGTTGGAGTTCCCAAAACTATAGATAATGATCTTTCTTGTACAGATTATACTTTTGGTTTTGATACAGCATTAAACATTGCAACCGAGTGTATTGACAGGCTTCATACCACAGCTGAAAGCCATCATCGCATCATGGTTGCCGAAGTAATGGGAAGACATGCGGGATGGATTGCTCTTGAATCAGGGCTTGCAGGTGGAGCAGATGTAATCTTAATTCCAGAATTTCCAATAGATATAGACGAAGTCTGCCAAGTAATTAAAAAACGCCATACTCGCGGAAAAACATTTAGCATTGTGGTTGTTGCCGAAGGAGCGGAATTTAAAAAAGGTACTTTTGTTACCCAAGAACAAAAATTGGATGAATTTGGCCACGTAAGACTTGGCGGCATAGGAGAACTTTTAGGTAAAGAAATCGAAAAAAGAACTGGTTACGAAACACGAGTCTCTGTTTTAGGTCATATACAGCGGGGAGGAAGCCCAACTGCCTTTGATAGAGTTTTGGGTACAAGATTTGGGGTAAAGGCTGTAGAATTAGTCAAAGAAAAAAAGTTTGGTCAGATGGCAGCTTTATCCGGAAATCAAATTATTTCCGTACCTTTAGAAAAAGCTGTAGGAACTCTAAAAACAGTGGATAAAGATTTTTATGAACTTGCAAAAGTATTTTTTGGATAAAAATGAAAAATAAAATTATAAATATTATTGAAGATTCTATTTTAATTAAAAAAGAAATAGTTAAAAATCAAATTCCGATAATTTTAAAAATTACTAAAACTATAGAGGATTGCTTTAAGAAAAATGGTAAACTAATTCTCTGTGGTAATGGTGGATCAGCAAGCGATGCCCAACATTTAGCTGCTGAATTTGTTGGAAGATTTCAAAAAGAACGTCGTGGACTCCCAGCAATTAGTTTAACTACTAACACATCTACGCTTACTGCACTCAGTAATGATTATGGTTACGATATAGTTTTTTCAAGACAGATCGAAGCCTTAGCTAACAAAAATGATATTGTAATTGGCATTTCTACTAGTGGAAAGGCTAAAAATGTTATTCAAGCCATAAAAATTGCTAAAAAAAATAGAATAAAAACTATTGCTTTAACTGGTGGTAATGGTGGGGAATTAGCAAGGATAAGTGATATTTCTCTAGTTGTACCTTCAAATATTACTGCCCGCATCCAAGAAACACATATTTTAATTGGGCACATTATTTGTGAATTGGTCGAAAATAATCTTTTTAAATGATAGAAGATAAAATAAAAAATTTATCTAGCTTAAAAAAAATTGTAACCCGGATTAAAAAACAAGATAAAACTATTGTTTTTACTAACGGGTGCTTTGACATCTTACATCTTGGACATATAAAATATTTGGAAGAAGCAAAAAAACAAGGAGATATTTTAATTGTCGCAGTGAACTCTGATAGCTCGGTAAGAAAGATAAAACCCGGCCGGCCTATAAATAAAGAACTTGACCGCCAAAAAGTATTAGCCAGTCTTTCGAGCGTTGATTATGTAGTTTTATTTAACCAAGAAACCCCTTTAAATTTAATTAAAGCTATAAAACCAGATATTCTAATAAAAGGCGGAGATTGGAAACCAGATAAAGTTGTCGGAAAAAATATTGTAGAGTGTTATGGAGGCAAGGTAAAAATTATTAATTATCTAAAAGGATATTCTACAACTAATCTACTTAAAAAAATTATAAGGAAGGCAAAAACAAAATGATTAAAAAACTAAAAGAACTTATTTTATCTCCTCAAAAATTATTTACGACTATCGATTCTGAAATTAATTTAAAGGAATCGTTGGTTTTTGCTATATTATTTGGCTCTCTGGGGCTAGCCTTTGAATTATTCTACGCCATCCTTTGGCCATCAAAATTCATCTTACTAGCATTTGGTGAAAAGTATAAAACAATATTGCTTTTATTAATTATATTCTCTCCGCTTATAATAGTTATAAACACTTTACTCTATAGTGGCTTGTATTATATTTTTCTGTGGATTGCTGGCGCAAGAAAAGGCATAAAAAAAATATTTCAGGTAATATGTTATTCGTCCGGGATATACATATTAAATATCGTTCCATTTATCGGAACTATTGTATCTGGAATTTGGATAGTAATCTTAATTATTATAGGCTCAAAAAGAAATCAAGAGATAAGCTATATTCAAGCAATTGGCGCATTCCTTGCCATGATAATACTTTTAGTTATTGCTACGATTGTATTAAAAATTTATTAAATGTTTAATAAAAAAGCTCTTTATAGAATTATCGATGCAAATTTAAATCGTACTCGGGAAGGATTACGCGTCTGCGAAGAAATACTGCGTTTTGTTTTAAATGACAAAAAGACTACACTTGAATTTAAAAAAATTAGGCAACAAATTAAAAAAATAACAGATATTTTATTAATAGAAAAATTACTAAAGGCTCGAGATATCGAAAA
>JBFMBJ010000151.1:0-2943 GCA_040755235.1 Candidatus Omnitrophota bacterium | reverse complement strand
GAGAAAGAAACTTCTTCTTCGATAATTTTAGCAATAATTGCCGTAGCATCTACAGGGACATCTACCCCAAGCTCGCTAAAGGTATGTTCATTCTTAGAATCGTTAATTCTACCCACAGTGCGGCCAATACCAAAACGCTCTTTTGCCAATTGGCAAATGACTAAATTATCTTCGTCGTCTCCAGTTACTGCCGCAAGCACATCTGCTCGAACAATTCCCGCTTCTTCCAAAGAATATGGATCACAGCCATCGCCGTGAATAATTAAAGCTTCGTTCAAATCCTGGGCAATCACCTCGCAAATTTCTTTATTTTTTTCTACTACTACTACGGTGTGCTTATCCTGTGAAAGCCTTTTGGCTAAAAAATGCCCCACCTTGCCTGCGCCCACAATTATAATATACATTTTTTACTCCTCACCCAACCCGAATTGTTCTTTAATTTCTTTCAAGTTTTCGGTTTTAACTACAGCCAAAAGAATATCTCCTTTTTCTACTTTTGTATCAAGCTGCGGGATAACAACACCTTTTATTTTTTTAATAGTAGCGATAATTAATTTTCCCGGAATATTGATATCGTTTATGGTCTTAGCGTTTAGATTACCGTTTACTTCAATTTCTAAAACTCCCAATTCCCCAGATTCGATTAAATAACTTGAAAACCGGGATTCAACGATTTTATCTCTAATCATGGCTGCAAATAAAATTGTGCCGCTTAAAACATCTAAGCCTAAGGCGCGATAAATCTCTGCGCGTTTTGGATCATAAATACGCGTAATTACTTTGGGGACTTTAAAGATTTTTTTGGCCACCTGAGCGCTTACTAAATTGGTGTTATCACCGTTGGTAACCGCACAAAAAGCATCGGCCTGTTCGATGCCAGCGCTTTTTAAAGTTTCAATATCAAAACCTCCGCCGACGAGTGTTACTCCATTGAAAGTCTGTCCTAAGCGCGCAAAGCTTGCTGACTTATTATCAATCACAACTACATTGTGACCTTCGTGAGAAAGTAATTTTGCTAATTCTGAACCCACTCTTCCGCAACCAACAATAATTATATACATATTTACTTTGCCTTTGCTAATTCAACTAACTCTTTAAAACTTTTAACATCATTCACCGCTAATTCTGCCAAGGATTTCCTATCTAAAGCTACTTTTGCTTTCTTCAGTCCTGCTATAAAAACATTGTAGCTTAAGCCTAATTCTCGACAAGCAGCATTAATACGACTAATCCAAAGCCTGCGCCATTCGCGCTTACGATTCTTACGGTCGCGCGTGGCATAAGCCATCGAGTGCATCAGAGAACGCTTTGCTTGTATATACTGCTTTGAGCGATCGCCGTATTGACCTTTGGCTTTCTTTAAAACCTTTTTTACTCTTTTTTTACGAGCAACATTGTACTTAACGCGAGGCATCTAAATTTTTCTCCTTTCTTAAAAACAACTCTTAATTCTTATGCAAAAGGTAAATGCCTTCTAATGCTTCTTGCTTCTACACTGCTGGCAACAATTCCTTCTCTACGTAATTTTCGCTTACGAGATTTCTTTTTACTCGAAAGAATGTGGCTCTTAAAAGCATGGTGGTATTTTACCTTTCCAGATTTACTAATTTTAAAACGCTTCTTAACACCTTTTTTAGTTTTTAAACTTCGCATAATTTATCCTCTTATAATTTTTATTATAATTTATTTCGGGTTCATCATTACTGAAAGCATGCGGCCTTCTAAAACAGGATTTTTCTCTATCTGACCAGAAGAAGTGCTATCAGCAATAAAGCGATCCAAAACTTTCCTGCCTAAATCTTGATGTTCCATTTGTCGCCCACGAAATAAGATAGTAACCTTCACCTTGTCTTTTTTTTCTAAAAATACGAGTAATTGCCTAAGCTTTACCTGATAATCATGAATATCAATATTGGGCGAAAGCCTAATTTCTTTTAAATGTGTTTTTACCTGGTTTTTCTTAGACATGCGTTCTTTTTTTTCTAACTCATATTTGTATTTACTATAATCACCTATCTTACATACTGGTGGTATTGCTTGCCCTGCCACCTCAATCAAATCAAGTTCATATTTATTAGCTAACTCCATGGCTTTTGGCAAAGCATGAATACCTAATTGTTCTCCTTCCGGACCAATTACTCTTACTTGTGAAGAACGAATCTGTTCGTTAATACGTGCGGCCTTTTGAATCTTACACCTCCTTTATGAACCCCCATCGTTTTGTTTCGCTTTTGCGAAAGCAAAACGAAACAGTGGGGGGTAAATTCAGATATGCACCTTACGAATACTATCGTTCCGTAAGTTGCATCTTCATTTAAATTGATTAACAAATTCTTCTAAATTCATTTGACCTAAATCTTGTCCGTGACGCTTTCTTACCGAAACTTTATTTTGTTCAATTTCTTTTTTACCCACAATTAAAACGTAAGGTATTTTTTCTAGTTCTGCCTCACGAATTCTTTTTTGTAAGGTTTCGTTGCGATTATCTATATTGACACGTATTTCTTGATCTATCAATTGATTTTTTAAACTTTCGGCATAATCATCTTGTACATTTGTTAAAGGAATTATCCTAACTTGTTCCGGTGCAAGCCACAAAGGTAAATCTCCAGCATAATGTTCAAGGAGCGCGCCAATAAATCTTTCTAAGCTTCCTAAAAGCACGCGATGCAACATCACTGGCCGCGCTTTTTGGCCATTCTCATCAATATAATTTAAATCGAATCTTTCAGGCAACGCAAAATCACACTGAATTGTAGCACATTGCCACGGGCGTTTTAGTGCATCTTTTAATTTAATATCTATTTTGGGTCCATAAAATGCGCCCTCTCCTAGGCTAATTTTAAATGCCAGATTTTTTTCTTCTAAAGATTCTTTTAAGCTACTCGTTGCCTTATCCCACATTTGTTGATCACCAATAAATTTTTCCGGTTGAGTGCTTAA
>JBFMBJ010000150.1:0-2969 GCA_040755235.1 Candidatus Omnitrophota bacterium | reverse complement strand
AAGTGGATCTAGATAATTTTTGCAAAAAAATTCGTAAAGATTTAGAAAAAGCAAAAGATAATCCGAATAGCCGTAAATTAATTCGCACTCTTAAACTCACTGAAGATTTTCGTAAATCAGATAACAAGCCTGAATGGATGATTTTAGAGGCCTTGCCAGTTATTCCTCCGGATTTAAGGCCGCTTGTTCCTCTAGACGGTGATCGTTTCGCAACTTCCGATTTAAATGATTTATATAGACGGGTAATTAACCGTAATAATCGCTTGAAAAAATTATTAGAGCTTAGTGCTCCGGAAATTATTATTAGAAACGAAAAACGCATGTTGCAAGAGGCAGTGGATGCGCTTTTAGACAACGGCAGGCATGGTAGAGCTGTGATGGGTTCAAATAACAGGCCTTTAAAGTCACTCTCTGATATGCTTAAAGGGAAACAAGGGCGCTTTAGACAAAATCTTTTGGGCAAACGTGTTGACTATTCCGGTCGATCAGTAATTGTTGTGGGCCCAGAGTTAAAAATGCATCAATGTGGCCTACCTAAACAAATGGCTTTAGAATTATTCGAGCCATTTATTATTAAAAAATTACGTGAAAAAGGATTCGTACATACTATTAAAGGTGCGCGTCGGATGGTGGAGCGTGCAAAGATTGAAGTTTGGGATATTTTAGACGAGGTAATTAAGGATCATCCAGTCCTACTTAATCGTGCGCCAACGCTGCATCGCTTAAGTATTCAGGCATTTCAACCCATATTAATCGAAGGTAAGGCAATTAAAATCCATCCTTTAGTTTGTACGGCATTTAACGCGGATTTTGATGGCGACCAAATGGCCGTACATATTCCTTTATCATTAGAATCTCAAATAGAAGCTCGGGTTTTGATGCTTTCTATAAATAATATTTTCTCTCCTGCGCATGGCGGGCCAATTGCCACTCCTACTCAAGATATAATTTTAGGTATTGCTTATTTGACAAAAGAAAAGCCAGGCGCTAAAGGCGAAGGGAAGATTTTTAGTTCTTCAGAAGAAGCGATTATTGCTTATAACGATAAAGTTATTGATTTACACGCTCGTATCAAAGTAAGAGTAAATAATGTTTATGATTTAGAAGAAGGGAAGTCAATTAAAGAAGAGAAAATAATTGAAACAACTGTGGGTAGAATATTTTTTAATCAGGAATTACCAAAAGATTATGGCTTTGTAAATAGGGATTTAAATAAAGGCCGCGTTGGCGAGGTAGTGGCTGCTTGTTACAAAAGATTCGGGCATGAGCGTACGATCCATTTATTAGACGATCTTAAAAAATTAGGTTTTGAATATGCCACTTTATCAGGCTTATCGATTTCAGTAAGCGATTTAGAAATTCCTAAGGAAAAACACGTAATAGTTAAAGAAGCAAAAGAAGAAGTTTCTCAAGTAGAAGATCAATATCGTAAGGGCATCATTACCAATGGCGAGCGTTATAATAAGGTAGTTGATATCTGGACGCGCACAACCGATAAAGTTTCAGATATGCTTTTTAGAGAGATGGATCCTTTTAATCCTATATTTATGATGGCAGATTCAGGCGCTCGAGGTTCGCGTCTACAAGTCAGACAACTTGCCGGTATGCGTGGGTTGATGGCAAAGCCCTCTGGTGAAATTATTGAAACTCCAATTACTGCAAATTTCCGTGAAGGATTGACAGTGTTGGAGTATTTTATTTCTACACACGGCGCAAGAAAAGGTTTAGCAGATACTGCATTAAAGACAGCTGATGCAGGTTATTTAACTAGACGCTTAGTTGATGTGGCTCAGGAAATTATTGTTGTAGAGCCGGATTGTGGAACACTTAACGGAATTACAGTTTCAGCGATTATCGAAGGTGATGAAGAAGTAGTAAGCTTAAAAGAACGTATCGTCGGCCGTGTGGCTTTAGATAATATAGTTGACATTGTCACAGATGAAATTGTTACTGAGCAAGGGAGTGAAATTACGGGAGAAAAAGCGGAAATGATAGAGCATTTAGGAATTGAAAAAATCCGAATTCGCTCAGTTCTAACTTGTGAATCAGAAAAAGGTGTTTGTGTAAAGTGTTATGGAAGAAATTTAGCTACGGGTAGGCCAGCAGAATTAGGAGAAGCCGTAGGGATTATTGCTGCACAGAGTATTGGTGAGCCGGGAACACAGCTTACCATGAGGACTTTTCATATCGGAGGAACTGCCTCACGCATAGTAGAACAATCATCCATAAAGGCAAAAAATAAAGGTATTATTAAATATCATAATCTAAGAACTGTTGTTAAAGGAAAAGAATTCATTGTTTTAAACCGCAACGGTTATATTAGTATAAACGATGAGCAAGGACGAGAATTGGAACGTTATCCTGTGGTCCAGGGTGCATTTATAAATATTGCCGATGGAGATAATGTTAATAAAGGAGTTACTTTTATCCAATGGGATCCTTATACAATTCCTGTTTTAACAGAAGTAGGCGGTATTGTAAAATACGAAGATTTAAAAGAGGGTATTACCTTACTTGAAGAATTAAATCCAGCAACTGGTATTACCGAAAGAGTAGTTGTTGAGCATAAAGCCGAATATCATCCACAAATTATTATTTTAGATCAAAATAAAGATGTTTCAGGTATTTATCCGATTCCCATTAACGCACATATTTCAGCTAAAGATAATCAGAAGGTTCAGGCAGGAGAGCTCCTAGCTAAGATTCCACGTATAGCCGGAAAAACAAGAGATATTACTGGAGGTCTTCCCCGTGTTGCAGAATTATTCGAAGCACGTCGTCCAAAAGACCCGGCAGTTATTTCTGAAATAGATGGATTTGTAGAATTTGGCGAAACTAAAAAGAATCAGCGTGTAATGGTCGTTAGAAGCCCTACAGGAATGAAGAAAGAATACATTATTCCTCACGGAAAACATCCTAATGTTTATAAGGGAGATCGGGTTATTGCCGGTCAGCAGCTTACCGATGGT
>JBFMBJ010000149.1:0-2972 GCA_040755235.1 Candidatus Omnitrophota bacterium | reverse complement strand
GAAGGAAATATAAAATCTGTGAAGCCCCAAAATTTACAGTCAAAAAATAAATTTGCACATTGTACTTTTGAACATGTTTATTTTTCCCGTCCAGATTCTAATGTTTTTGGCGAAACCGTGCATTTAGTCAGGCGTAAGCTTGGTGAAGAATTAGCTAAAGAACATCCGATTAATGCAGATTTTGTGGTGCCGGTTCCAGATTCGGGTTTTTCTGCAGCGCTTGGGTATTCTAAAGAATCAAGTATTCCTTTAGAAATGGGAATTATTAGAAATCATTATGTAGGCAGAACCTTTATTCAACCAGCACAGGATTCGCGTGATTTAGGAGTGAAGGTTAAATTTAATATGTTAAGAGATGTTTTAAAAGGAAAGCGTATTATTATTGTTGATGATTCAATCGTCAGGGGTACAACTTCTAAAATTCGCGTAAGAAATTTACGTAAGGCAGGAGTCAAAGAAGTACATCTAAGGATTTCTTGTCCGCCGCATCGCTTCCCTTGTTTTTACGGGATTGATTTTCACAGATCAAGTGAATTAATTGCTAATAGATACGAATCATTAGATGCAATCAGAAAATATTTAGAAGTAGATAGTCTTGGTTATTTAAGTTTAGAGGGGATGCTTAAGTGTTTAAAACATGATAAAAGTCATTATTGTACTGCTTGCTGGATTGGAAAATACCCAATCAGGCCAGAAAAAAAACATAGTAAATTTTCTCTTGAATTACGTTGTTGCGGGCAGGGAGAATTACAAAAGTTTAAAAGTTGAAAGTCTAAAAGTTAAAGGTTAACGATGAAAATTACTTATAAAAAAGCTGGTGTAAATATTAAAGAGGCAGATAAATTTGTCCAGGCAATAAAACCTTTAACAAGAGGCATTGGTGGTTTTGGCGGGATGTTTAAATTCGATACCAAAAATTATAGGGAACCATATTTAGTTTCTTCAACTGATGGTGTGGGCACGAAATTAAAAATCGCTTTTTTAGCCAATAAGCATGATAGTGTAGGAATTGATTTGGTGGGGATGAATGTCAATGATATTTTATGTTCGGGTGCCAAGCCATTATTTTTCTTAGATTATATTGCAACCTCTAAATTAGAAAAAAAAGTTTTAATTGATGTGATAAAAGGAATTAGTGAAGGTTGTAGAGAAGCAGATTGTGTTTTGGTAGGTGGTGAAACCGCAGAGATGCCTAATTTTTATAAAAAAGGTGAATATGATTTGGCAGGATTTTGCGTAGGGGTAGTTGAAAGAGCAAAAATTATTGATGGCTCAAAAATAAAAATTGGCGATAAAGTTATTGGAATAGCTTCAAACGGCCTTCATTCTAATGGATATTCGTTGGTGAGAAAAGTTTTTAAGGAAAATGAATTAAAAAAAATGTCAGGTGAATTATTAAAGCCAACATGCATATATGTTAAACCGATTTTGTCTTTATTGCGAACGACGAACAACGAACGACGAACGACGATAAAGGGTATCGCGCATATTACTGGTGGTGCGTTTTACGATAAAATAGCAAGAATTTTACCTAAAAATTTAAACATCAGAATTAATAAAAATTCTTGGGATATTCCAAAAATATTTAAACTTATTCAAAATAAAGGTAATATCGCAGAAAAAGAAATATTTCATGTTTTAAATATGGGTATTGGAATGGTTTTAGTAGTTAAGCCGGGATTCGAAAATAAAATAATCCAAGAACTTAGTAAATTTAATTTAAGAAGTTGGGTAATTGGTGAAGTGGTTAGAGGAAAAAAGGAAATCGAAATAGCATGAGAATCTTAGTTGTTGGTTCAGGCGGTAGAGAACACGCGCTGGTGTGGAAAATCAGTCAATCAAAATTGGTTGATAAGATTTTTTGTGCTCCGGGCAACGGTGGAATTGCAAAACTTGCCGAATGTATCGATATAAAACAAGATAATGTTTACGGGTTAGTAGATTTTGCTAAAAAAGAGAAAATTGATTTAACTATTGTTGGCCCAGAGGCGCCGCTTGCTTTAGGAATTGTTGATGAATTTAAAAACTATGATTTAAAAATATTTGGCCCAAATAAAAAGGCTAGCCAATTGGAAGCAAGTAAAGTTTTTGCCAAAGAATTTATGGCAAAATACAATATTCCTACAGCAAATTTTAGAGTTTTTTCCGATGCAGATGAAGCCAAAAAATATATTGAGCGAATTGGTGCGCCTTGTGTAGTTAAAGCAGATGGTCTTGCCGCAGGTAAGGGAGTAATTGTTGCAAAAACAATTGATGAGGCAAAAGAGGCAGTAAAATTAATTTTAGAAGATAAGGTTTTTGGCTTATCTGGTGAAAAATTAATTATTGAAGAATGCCTAGATGGTCAAGAGGCTTCAATTATTGTGGTTACTGATTCAAAAGAAGTAATTAGTATGGCTACTAGTCAAGACCACAAAAGAGTTTTTGATCATGATTTAGGGCCTAATACCGGCGGTATGGGTGCATATTCACCAGCGCCAGTGGTCACAAATGATTTATTTAAAGAGATTTTAGAGAAAGTTATTTATAGGACTATTGAAGGGCTTATTCAAGAAGGGATAGATTACACCGGAGTTTTATACGTAGGAATTATGTTGACCCGCAACGGCCCGAAAGTTTTGGAGTTTAATGTGCGTTTTGGCGACCCAGAGACAGAAGCAATAATTCCGCGATTAAATTCAGATTTATTAGAATTAATGTTAGCTACAACTAATAAATCACTAAGTAAAATTGTAAAAACTGGTGGTTTAGCTTGGGATAGCCGAGCATGTGTGTGTATAGTTTGTGCTTCTGGTGGTTATCCAGGAGAATATCAAAAAAATAAAGAAATTTCTGGCTTAGAAGAAGTTGCCACAATTAAAGATATAGTAGTGTTTCATGCGGGAACAAAAAAAGAAGATAATAAAATTTTAACTAATGGCGGAAGAGTTCTATGTGTTACAGGATTAGGGAATGACATAAAAGGAGCAATT
>JBFMBJ010000148.1:0-3020 GCA_040755235.1 Candidatus Omnitrophota bacterium | reverse complement strand
GCTGAAACGAGTTCAGCAAGACACCCTGGGGTTATTTGGTTTTGTTGCCATCTGGAAAGATTCCGACGTCATACAAATGGGAGCTGTTTTCACCCCTCACCCTGTCCTCTCCCTCAAGGGGTGAGGGTTAGGGATTGAATTCCCTCAAGTTTTGATTCACCCAGATCTGACTTATCAAGAAGTTCCAGAGCAACTTTTATAGCTTCCTGTCTTAAAAGTATTTCTTCTTCAAAAGTCTATTTTTTGATTTTATTTCTTAACCCGGAGAGTTTATCGTTAAAGGTTTTTTCAGGAGCTTTATTGATAACAGATTTACACAGTTCAATGAGGTCCTCGCGATTAATGTAGCCATCCCCGCTAATATCACAGGATGCGATCTGTTCCGGTGTTAGCTGAGAGAATAAGGCCTCGGCGGTGGCTCCTCCCTGGGTTAACAAACGGAGAATGTTTAAATCATCCTGATCAACTTTCCCATCTCCGGTGATATCCCCAACAACAAATTTTATTACTCTACCATCGGGTAATTTTCTTTGAATTGTTTTACCGACCAAACTTCTTAAATCTTCAGGAAACTGATTTAACAAATCTTCTTTAGACATATTTTATCCTCAATATTAATTATTTACGTTAGATGAAAAAACTGATATTAGATTTTAACCCAGAAATATATAGAAATAAACACTCTAAAACATAAAAAATAAAAAATAAAAAATTATTGAAAAATTTTGGTAGTGGGTCAAAAATGAATTTTATGAATAGTTATGCAGGATACTATAATAAATAAGACATTAACGTTTTACTAAAATAGTATGAGGTTGTAAAATATTCAAATAACAAGATTTCTATAAAATAATAAGGGAATGAGATGTCAAAGCTTGATCGAATATATATAAAAGGCTTTAGATCAATTAAAGAAGCAGATATAAAACTGAAAGATATAAATATTACTCAGAGCATGAAATAGTTTGCATTTATCAGGCAAATGTATTATAATAAAAGGATGAAGAAAAAAGATTCAAGATCATTATCAACTCAAGCCCAAGAGGCTATTAGAATTAAGGCAATACAAGCTGTATTAGCTGGAAGTAAGCAAACTGAAGTTGCTGAAATGTTTGGAGTCACAAGACAAGCAGTTGGCAAATGGTATAAAAAATATAAAGAAGAAGGTATCAAATCATTAAAGGCAAAAAAACAGGGTAAACCAAAGAGTGAAGGGAAATTAAAACCTTGGCAATGTGCTCAAATTGCAAAGATAGTTATAGACAGAAACCCAGAACAGCTTAAATTACCATTTTCTTTGTGGACAAGAGAAGCTGTAGCAAAATTAATAAAAGATAACTTTGGTATAGCTTTATCAAGGTGGACAGTTGGAAGATACCTAAAAAAATGGGGATTTACACCACAAAAACCTTTAAAGAAGGCCTATGAGCAAAATCCAAAAGCTGTAGACAAGTGGTTAAAAGAAGATTATCCTACAATAAAAGATAGAGCCAGGAAAGATAAAGCAACAATTTACTGGGGAGATGAAATGGGCCTACAATCAAACCATATTAGAGGTAGAACATACGGAAAAAAGGGACAAACACCTGTAATAACAACAACTGCTCAAAGATTAAAATGCAATGTAATTTCTGCTATAACAAACCATGGAAAGCTATCGTTTAAGGTTTTTAAAGACAAATTTGACTACAAAATCTTTATAGATTTCTTAAAAAGGCTTATTAAAAACCAAAAACATAAGATATTTCTTATTATTGACAATTATTCATCTCATAAACAAGAAGAGGTTAAAAAATGGGTTGAAGCTAATAAAGATAAGATAGAACTGTTTTTTCTGCCTACATATAGTCCAGAATTGAACCCTAATGAGCTTACCAATCAGGTTGTAAAAGCGAATATATTTAAAAAAGAAAGACCTAAAGACAATAATCATCTAATATTGCTTGCAAGGAAAAGCTTTTGTAGTTTACAACATACCCCTAATAAAGTTGTAAATTTTTTTAAAAAGCCTTGTGTGGCCTATGCTAAAGCATAAAAAGTAAACTATTTAACTAAACGGGTAATAATTAAGAAAATACAGAAATTTATTATTTAACTGCATTATCCTACAAAAGTAGATTTTTTAAATCGTGAATTTTTAAATAATTTTTAAAACTTTACAAATTTTTTTATATACAATTTCAGATCCCGTGATCAATAACAAAGTATAACGCTCCTGTAAAATAGTAATGAAACACAAAAAGGAGCGTTACATGTACAATCATCTAACAAAGCATGAAAGAGATCAAATAGCAGTATTGCATGCCCAGAGGCAATCTCACTGTGAGATTGCGTTTCAACTTAATAGGAGCAACAACACTTTGAGTGACGTGGCAATCTCATGTGCTTGACGTTAATTGCGATTGCTTCAATTTGTTCGCATGACATCAAGTGGAGTTTCTTGCAGGCAGGAATGCCCATCCTACTCTCTTTTCAGTAACAAAGTAATGAAAGAGAATTTAATAAATAATTATAAAATTAATGGCAACAATCTTTTTATGGAGTGTAAAGCAAAGAAAAAAGATGAATTATTTAATCATATAATTTTTAATTGTTGGCGTTGGTATGATAGTCTTAACAACAGGTTCTTCTTTTTTACGTTTTTTCTTTTCTTCCCTGCGTTTTAGTTCTTCCTGAATTTCTTTTTCTATTTCATCATAACTATCCTGCAATGGTTTATATCTGTATTCACTGAATTTTTTGAATTTAATAAATATTTCTTTAATATTATCTTCAGTTAAATCAACTTTTATTGCACTAACCAATTTACCATCTTTATTAAAGGCAAGGGTAATACCTTCCTTTACAGGTACAATTTCACCTGCCATTTGATAATAAACATTTTTATCTGCTGGTACTTTTATTTTAAGATTATTTTCAAACCGATAGAATTGATTTCCATCATGATCAATATAAACTTTACTAAGTTCATAGTTTTTATTCTTTTCTACACCGAGTATTTGTTTATTTTCATTCAGGAA
>JBFMBJ010000147.1:0-3025 GCA_040755235.1 Candidatus Omnitrophota bacterium | reverse complement strand
AAACACTTAATACTCTGACTATAGTTATAAAACTGTTATCTTCGATCTGATAAATAATCAAATATTTTTGTACTGGCCAAAATCTAAGGTCTCTTGATGTCCACTTGGGACGTTTTGAACCCATTTTAGGCTTCTCTCCAAGTTTTTTAAAAGCCTTTTCAAACTTTAAAAGCATATCCTGAGCAGCTTTTTTATTATCAAGAGCAATAAAATCAAAAATCTCAATAAGATCTAACTTTGCTATATCAGATATTTTATGTTTCATTATTCGTATCTTTTCTTTAATTCTTCAAGCGTTGAATCTAAATCGTGTACTTTACCTTCTTCTATATCTTTTAAACCAACTTCAATATCTTTATTTAATTGCCTAATACGGGCTTTTTTAAGCTCATCATGTTCAAAAAACAGCCTTAAAGCATCTCTAACCACTTCACTAGCAGAATTATATAAGCCTGATTCAACTTGCTCTTCTATTTTATTTTTTAATGATTGTGTTAAAGATATATTCATCTTCAAATCCTCGCTATTTTATTTGATATTAATATTATAGCAAAAAATAGCAAAATTTGCTAAACATCCTTATTTTAACTAAAAACAACAATAAGATTAAACATCAATAAACCAATTCTCGTTATATCCATTGTTATGTAAGTATTTTAGGGTAGTTTCAATCTTTTCATGTCCTAAAGCTTCTTTAATTTTCCCAAAACTAACCCCCTGATTCATCAATTCCGTAGCAAACCCATGCCTGAAACAATGTGGCGTAACTACTCGCCCTAAAATATCTTTAGATAACTCTGCAATAATCCTTTCTATATGCCTCCTGCCTATTCCAAATAAGGTATCTTTTCCACTCTCATATTTTAATAACTCTCTAGCTGTTTGACTCTGTAATTTTATTTTTCTTTCTTTATTGCCTTTAGCAATAAAAGTGATATAAAACGCCCCATTTTCAATAGTAATATCGGATTTCTTCAACCTCGCCGCCTCAGCCACCCTGATGCCGGTGGTAATAAGAAGTTTTATCAATAACTTTTCTCTCGGATTCCTGGCGCTATTAATTAACCTCCTGACATCTTTTAATGATAAATCCCTATCCGCCCTGAATGATTGTATTCTTCCAGCTTCAATAACCAGCTCAATTTTTGTCAACCACTTGTAATAGGTTTTAATTACACTAATAATCTTGTTTCTGGTAGTATCTTTGTACTTCCCGGCATAACTAAGAATAACCTCTGGCGTCAAATCTTCAATTGATAACTTAACTTCTTCCAGATACTCAAAAAACCGAGTTAAAACACTTTTGTAAGTCTTTTGCGTATCATAACTAAACCCCTGCTTTAAATACTCTTCAAGCATAACCCAATACCCCCAATTAAACGTAATCACTCAAAAAATAACCCAATGTGATAGTTTCTTTGCTACTTTCTTTGTATATAAAGAAAGTAGTAAGCTCTCTTTAATATGACTAGCAATTTTAGCTAATCAAAATAACCAATAATTATTTTATAAAGCTAATAAATCAACCTCAAATAAACCCCTCTATTAATATATATACCCAATCCAACACCTAAAAGTCGCATTTTTATAGGCATTGTTAAGATTTATGTAAAACAATAACCAGCGTTTTTAACTTACAATTATATAAAATTCTAATAACAATATTTCTATTTAAATTAATATAAAATTTAAACAATAATTTACTCTTTTTGGGTTCTACTGGAAAATTTGTGGGTAATTTTCAAAACTCCTGAAAGTTGTTAAAATATAGCTATTTAGGAGAATTTTATGAACGATAAACAACTTTATCAACAGCTTTTAGGCTTAAATGAAGACTGGGAAGTAACAAATGTAGAAATCAATTTTTCTGAACTAAAAGTGGACGTTTTTATAGATAAGTCTAGTAAAACGAAATTCAAATGCCCTGAATGCAATAAAGAATGCAATATATATGACACAAGAAAAGAAAGAAACTGGAGGCATCTTGATACAATGCAATTTAAAACCATTTTGCATTGTAATATTCCTAGAATTGACTGCAAAGATCATGGGATTAAAACAGTAGATTTATCCTGGGCTGATAAATATTCCAGATTTACTAATTTATTTGAGCGATTGGCAATAAATATTCTTTTAGCCACTAATAATCAGACTAAAACGCAAGAACTACTTAATTTAAGCTGGGATGAAGTACATTATATCCAGAAAAGAGCAGTTGATAGAGGTTTAAAAAGAAGAAAAAATTTAAAAACAGAATTTCTTGGTGTTGATGAGAAAAGCTTTAAAAAGGGTCAAAGCTACGTTACAGTATTATATGATTTAGAAAATGCTTCTGTAATTGATGTTAGAGAAGATAGAAAGGAGGAATCTCTTAAAAGTTTACTAGTTACAATTCCTGAACAAGAAAGAATAAAAATAAAAGCTGTTGCAGTAGATATGTGGGAAGCTTATGGAAATGCTATCAAAGCGATATTACCCGATGTAGATATAGTTTTTGACAAGTTTCACATCCTTAGTCATCTTTCTAAAGCAGTTAATCAAGTTCGTATAGAAGAAAATAAATCTCTTTTAAAACAGCAAATAGACTTATTAAAAAATACAAAATTTATATGGCTCACAAATAGAAAGAATATGAGCGATAAACAAAAGGATTTATTTGATGATCTCTACAATTTGGGGTTAAAAGTTGCAACTGCATGGAACTTGAAAATGTTTATACAGTATTTATGGACTTTTTCAAAACTGAAATTAGCAAAATGGTTTTTTAATAAGTGGTATAAAGAAGTATATAATTGCAATCTAGCACCAATGAACAAAGTAGCTGATATGTTTAAAAAACATCTTGATAATATTTTAAATTATTTAAAATATCCTATAACAAATGCTGTTGCTGAAGGAATAAACAGTAAAATTCAAAATATAAAAACTACAGCTAGGGGGTTTAGAAGTTTTGAAAACTATAGAATAGCTATTTTATTCTTTTGTGGCAATTTAGAGCTTTACCCACAATAAACCCAGAAGAACC
>JBFMBJ010000146.1:0-3032 GCA_040755235.1 Candidatus Omnitrophota bacterium | reverse complement strand
CAATAAATGAATTAACAGAAGTTATCGTACTATTGAGTGTTTGTTTATTAGAAAGGATAAGTTTATGAATAATGAATTAATTATTTCTTCATGGAGCGCAGGCAAGGATAGTTGCCTGGCTGCTTACAAAGCAATAAAACAAGGCTATAAAATAAAAGCTCTTTTAAATTTTATTTCAAAGGAATCTGGGCGTTGTTGTTTTCACGGCATAGAGGCTAATTTAGTTAAATTACAGGCAGAATTAATTGGAATACCCCTGGCCCAAAAAGAAGTAACTGCAGATATGCAAGAATATGAAAAAGAATTTAAAGAAGCAGTTTCTGAATTTAGCGATATAAAAACAATGGTTTTTGGAGATATTTATCTTTTAGATCACCAGAATTGGGTAAAGCGTGTTTGCGGGGAGTTAAATATTACTGCCTTAGAGCCTTTATGGAATAATTCTCCAGAAAAAATTATAGAAGAATTTGTTGATCTGGGCTTTAAGGCAATTATAGTAAGTGCTCAAGCAGATAAATTAGGCAAAGAATTTGTAGGAAGGGAGGTGGACAAAGATTTAATTGGTGAACTCAAAAAAAGAAACGTCTGTCCTTGTGGTGAAAATGGCGAATTCCATACCTTGGTCGTAGACGGACCGATATTTAAAAGAAAGATTAAAATTTTAGAAAGCGAGCCTATTTTAAAAGAAGGTTTTTGGAAATATTGGTTTTTAGACATAAAAAAATACGAATAAATACAAATCCGGATAAACGAAGGAAATTCTGGTTTGATTCCAGATGCTGACGCGCAACGGTAATCTCTAAATTTTTAAAATAGAGTAGCCCGGTCGATCGTTTATCAAAGGAATAGTACCTTCGCGTGACGAGGGAAAGGAGAAAAATGTTTAAGGTTAAAATAAATTTTTTAAATTTTATATTAAGTCTAATTTTATTACAAACTTCTAATATCTTTGCCGACGAAGTATTTGATCTTGGCCAAATAACAGTAACTGCCACCACCACACCGCATCTTTTAGAAAAAACGCCCGGTACAATTACAGTAACCACAAAAGATGCGATTAAGAAAAAAAATGTTCAGGATGTAGCAGATATCATAGAAAGCAGTGCCGGGGTAAGAGTTACTCGTTACGGAGCATTAGGTACCGATGCACCACTTTCTCTAAGAGGTCTTTATTCTACTCACGCTTTAGTGTTGATAGATGGAAGACCTGTCAATCAACCACAATTAGGTTCTGCTAATCTTTCTCAACTTAGTGAGGATAACGTAGAAAGAATAGAAATAGTCCGTGGCCCATTTTCCTCTTTATACGGAACTGGTGCAATTGCAGGTGCAGTTAATATTATCACAAAGAATCCACCTGAAAAATTTAATACTGGAATATATGGTTCTTCTGGAACATGGAATACTTCCATAAGTGGTATTGAACATGGAGGAAGAATAAAGAAATTAGGTTATATCTTAAATGCCGAAAACAAAACCTCCGACGGTGATAGAGATAATAGTTATTATGATGCCCAAGATTATGTTTTAAAATTGGAATACCCTTTAGAAAAAGGAAAAATTTCAATTAAAACAGGAGATAATCAAGGTAAATTAGGTAGCCCGGGAGTTAAACCCTCGAGTAATGTCCGTCAAAGAACACTTTCTCAAAGAATCTACGGTACTGATGAAGTTGCAAATACTAAAGATTACCAAAAAAATCACGATTGGTATATTGATTTAGGGTTTAAATGGGATAACTGGGAATTAAAAACTTATCGAAATCAATGGAATCTAAATTGGCGTGGTTACTATGTAGTAGATATGGGTTTCTTTGCTCCCGACATTCGTTATCACGAAGAAAATGCCAAACATAATACTGATGTATATGGCGCAAGTCTTCAATCCAATTGGAAGCTTACTTCCTTTGATAATTTAACAATAGGATTTGCATATTTAGAAGATAGTTATAATTATGATTATGAAGACAGAGATGTGACTGGAGGAAATTTAATACAAAGTTCTATTGATACTTCACGCAATACGCAAAGTGTCTTTTTTGAAAATGAAATTACACTAGAACCTATCATCCTAACCTTTGGCGGTAGATACGATAAAATTAGAAAATATGATTCTTTATTCTCTCCTAAAATAAATTTATTATGGAATTTAACTAAAAAAACTCGCCTTAGAACATCTTGGGGAAAAGCATATAGAGCACCGTCTCTGCAAGATCTTTATTGGCCGGTTGATCCTTATAGCCAAGGCAATCCAAATATAAGAATAGAAAAATCCGATTCTTACGAATTTGGCTGGGAACAAGAATGGCAAAAAAAATTTATTTCGCGCATAACCTATTTCTCTCAGAAAGTAAAAGATCTAATCCAATGGGCTCCCACCGGACCACGAAACCAATGGAACCAACCCAGATGGTGGCCAGACAATATAGGAAGAATACAAATGAAAGGAATAGAAGCTGAATTGATAGTAAAATTACTTAATAATTTAAATTTAAAACTTGGCTGGACGCATTTTTTAAAAGCCAAACAAATAAGATCGGAAATAATAAGAACTTTTGATTTTGCTACTTATCTAATGCAGGATAACGAAAGGGATGCCATATTTGTACCAAAAGATAAAATTGATTTTGGCCTTTATTTTAAGAATATTTGGCCATTGAAAATTGATTTTAATATAGATGTGCAATATGTATCTTCAGTTAAAAATTATTATATTGACTGGAATAGATGGGATGCGCCCAGCGGCATGATTCCTACAGAAGAAAAAAGAATTCTTGGTTATACAATTGCTAACATAAAGATAGTTAAAAAGATTAAAAATTTGGAATTTTTCTTGGCAATAAATAATTTATTTGATAAAGATTACGCTACGAGATTCGGTCTTGATTTAAATGATAATGATTATCCTATGCCAGGAAGAAGCATTAACGTAGGAACTAAGATAGAATTTTAGACGAGATTACGAATTGCACCTACCAGCCAGCAAGTAGGAAATGAAATAAATACAACTCGTCTGTCGTCATTTGACTTGAA
>JBFMBJ010000145.1:0-3043 GCA_040755235.1 Candidatus Omnitrophota bacterium | reverse complement strand
TGGGTTTGCCACAACAAACCAATTCACCACCACCAACTTTTGTAACCACAACTTCGTTACCACAAACATTACAACGATATTTCTCGCCTACATTTTTTACAGCCATATTTAATCCCTTCTTTTATATTAGTTATTTTAACCAGAAAGAAATTGAGTATATTATTTCTATCTTTTTATTTTTATTTAATTATTTTCTATAAATAAATTATAGACAAAATAATTTATATATCAACACTTTTTATACTTTAAGAAATTTATTTGTTGGGTGAGATTTCAAAATCTTGAAATTTTGAGCTTACCATCTTGCATCAATCTATCGCGATGCAAATGACAATATTGGCTATGATTGTAGATGCTTAATATGACTTTACAAGATAAATATCTACATACTCTGCCTTTATGAGAAGTCTTTACTTTTTTGATAGGTACACCTCGAGGTAATTACCTAGAAAATAAAACCCGGCTAACAAATGTTGCCGGGCTTTATTTATTTTTAGATTATAATTTAGCTACGTTTGTAGCCTGTTCACCTTTAGGGCCTTTTTCAATTTCAAATTCAACTTGCTGGCCTTCTGCTAAAGACTTATAACCATCACCCTGAATTGCGCTATGATGTACAAAAACATCTTTACCGCTTTCAGGCGTAATGAATCCATAACCTTTTTGGTCATTAAACCATTTTACAGTTCCTTTTACCATTACTTAATTTCCTCCTTCCGAAAAAATTATAGTAAAAACCCGTTAGAAATCCTTATCACCCTTACCTGCTAGACTTAAATTTCTAACGGGTCAAACAATGACAAAAACAAAAAACCGCAAGGTTAGTTATCCTACTCTTTGCGGTTTAAGACTTCTAATCTTTCATTTACTATAGTTAATAGTATACCACATTCTGGCATTTTGTCAATATAATAAAGAATTATTCCAATATTTAGCTAATCTACGGTTATTGGCTTAAAATAGCTTAATATTACTTAATTATAAATTAATACTGCTATCTTTCTTAATCTTATAGATTATTTATTCTCTACGTAAACTGGCGTCTTGTTTAACGACCGCTATCTTTTCGCTTTGAATAACATTCTTTGCAGCAAATCGGACGACTTCCACTTGGTTTAAAAGGAACTTCGCACTCTTTTTTACAATCTGAACAAACCGCTTTGTGCATTTCTCGCGGCCCCCTATCATATCCACCTTGAAAAGCCATATTACCCTCCTTTATTGGTTTTGTTTAATTATCTCTTATCTCTTTGTTTATAATAAAATGTTTTATTTTTTTGCTCAAAACCTCTATTTTCTCTATCGTGGCGTTTCTTAAAATTTTGCTTTTTACCAAAAGTATTTTCGGAACCATCATAAGTCTTTTTATTATATCCGAATTCTCGATTTTCTTCACTGTGACGTTTTTCAAAATGCCGCCCGGAGTGAAATTTTTTTTCTCCAGAAACATTATCATATCCTCTATCCGAACGATGGTGATGGTGGCCAAAAGATCGAAAAGGCCTTGAAAAACGTTTTTCCCTGAAAGGTTTTGCCTGAGACTGACTAATCAAAGCATCTATCTTTTTCTCTAAAGAAATTAACTGTTGTTGTATTTTTTTAACCAAAACTATCACGTTTTGTTCACCTTCAACTTGAGGCAAAAAATCATTGTGTTCATGATGCTCGCTCATTTATTCCCCTTTCTTTAAAAAACAACTCGCCTAATAACTCAATTAAATTAATAAACTTTATTCTCTGAAGAAAGTAAAAACTGGGGTGGGTGACGGGATTTGAACCCGCGACATCTTGAGCCACAGTCAAGTGTTCTGCCAGGCTGAACTACACCCACCATTTAATAAAAAATTATTTTGTATCTTTTATATCTTGGAGATCTATGTTGTGTTTAGCTTTCTCTAAGGCGGTCTTACTATTATTCCTATAATCTTCCACAACATTATCAATTACGCCTTTTTTTAACCCTACTCCCATATTTGCGGTAGCCAAAAGTGCTCCTTTAGGAATATTAAATGTCTCAATTAGAAAATTTTTCGGTAATTCTATTACTGGTTTTATGCCGGCAAAGAAAGATTTTTGATTCTTTGAGATTTTTTCCTCAGCTGCCATACGTAAACTTTCAATATTAAAACGTGGCTTATCTAATTTGGTCTTTATCACAAAATCTAAAACTATTTCTCCACTCACTGCCCTAAATACCTCTAAAACGGTGGCGACTATTTTCTTTGCCTTCTCAATATCGGAATTAACTAAAATTTCTTCCTCTGGCTGTTTAAATACTAATTCTTTTAATTCTAAATGACAATTGGCAATAACTTCGTTATTAACACCTTTTATATCACCTAAAAAACTAAGCTTTCCTTTTTCGATATTTAATTTATCTAAAGATAAATTTTTACCGTAATAAGGCAGGAGATAAACACCATCTATATCTTCAATGTTTAATTTGGCCTCGATATTTTTTTTAGAAAAATCGATCCAGCCTTTTGAAAAAATGCTACCTCTGTAAGCCTGATACTGCCAAGGGATACTCGCTTCTAGATTAAAATGTATAATTCCTGATTCTAAAGGAAGATTTAAATTTTTTACATTTATATTAAGATCAATAATTGTTATTGTAAGTCCTGTTTCTTTAACTTGCCAATCAGTTATTTTTATATAACCATCTTTTATTTTTACTTCTTTAACTAAAAAGTTTTGGGATTTTTTTTTAAGGCTTACCTGTAATTGTTGTTGCGATTCTTGCGTCTGAGAGGTAGGCAAAATTATTTCCGGAGCACCCTGATCTTTTGGTTTTATTTCAAGATGAAACCGTGGACTAATTAATTTTATCTCTCCTAAAGCTGGCTTACCCATTAAAATTGAGAGAATATCCGGCTTAATTTCTAAATCTTTAACTTGTCCAAAACCTTGTATATCTATTCCGTGAATCTTTAAAAGCAGAGGGAACTTAATCTCGACACTTTCAACATTTACTTTACGTTTTAGAAGCTTTTCTAGTTGCGAAACAACAATTGCCTTGCCCTGTGTAAGTATAAAAAAATAA
>JBFMBJ010000144.1:0-3073 GCA_040755235.1 Candidatus Omnitrophota bacterium | reverse complement strand
TATTTACCGATATTCATTGCCGTCATTAAATCTTGGGCTTCTCTAGCTCTTACCTCGCCTACAATTATTCTATCAGGCCGCATGCGCAATGAATTTTTTACTAAATCTGCCAAGCTCACCTCTTCATCACTCTCTAAACGTGAACAATTTTCTTTTGAATCCGTATTTAATTCTAATGTATCTTCAATTACTACCAAACGATCGTCTTGAGGTATAAAACTAAATAAAGCATTTAACAAAGTGGTCTTACCCGTACCCGGACCTCCTGAAATAATAATGTTAGCTGGTTTAATACCCAGGCCTTCTATATAAAGCCAAAATTGCGCAGCAAGTTCTCTGGTAAGCGTGCCTGCCTCAATTAAATCAATTATACTTAAAGGTTTTTCTTTAGCTCGAGTGATAGTAATTTGTGGGCCGAAAGGAGAATAAATAATATTAGCCCTTCCTTTAATATCGGAAAGCTCAACATTGTTTATTTTATTTATGGTTTTACGCCCAGAAAAAATAATTATTTTTTTGATAAATAAATCTAATTCTTCCTGAGAATTGAATTTTTTATCAGTTTTTACCATGCCGGATTTAGTCTTACGGATATATACTGGCGAAAGATAATTTATCATAATATCTTCTACTTCGGAATCACTCAAAAATTCTTCAATTATCCCATAAGATAAAAAATCTTTAAAAAAACTCTCTACATCTAAACCCTTATATTTCTTAATAAACCTTTTAGAGCGCGGTGAATTATAAATTTCTAAAAATACTTGAAAAATAGTATCCCGTTTCTCTATCGGACCTTGCAGTAAAAATATTTTACCGGCGAGCTTATCTAAAATCTCATTTTCGATCGCGAACTTTTCCTTATCCATAATTCTCTTTATTTAAATAATTAAATTCTGGCGGGTAATTGTAGACGGTATGCGAACCCCGCAACCTATTGAAGTCCAGCTACTTATAAAACTCTATCGCAAACGTAGTATGGGAGCGCTGATATCCCTGGGGGAGCCCATCGACACTACCCGACCTTACAATAAAGGCATTTTATCACAACACCGGCAAAAATCCACTAAAATATCGGAAGGAGTAGTGTCAAGATAATTTTCGGGCAAGCTCTTGTATGCTGGTGTCATGATGCTTAAGGAGCTTTTCTCGATGATAGGTTATAAAATCGGGGTGAAGTGATATGCGGTATTGCTTCGATCCATTATTTTCTATAAATTTCTGACCTTCTCTGTCTAGCAAACTTCCCTGCAAACTTGTCCTAAGATTGCTGTAAATCTGAAATTTATCCACATCTGTGATAATGCCTTCGGCATCTAAAGCATGCCTGCTTACCCAGCCACCTCTTTTCTTTTTCAACTCAGCCACAAGACGCAAGAATAATCTAAACACCGAATCACCAAGCCTTACTTTGTGGTTGTTCACTTCGATTTCATTGCTTCGCTTCATCGAGGAATTTCCGGGTATGTGTATTTTATCAAAGCATCTATACTCAAAATTTTTATAATCTTCTTCCTGATCCTTAGTAAGCTGTCGGATGACAAGATCTACTCCTATCTCCGGTCTTAATAGCCCTGAAATAATATTCTCTAATAACCGGCAAACCTCTGCATCAAAATATTTGCGAATACTCCCATTTGTCTTCAGATGCTTTTTAAAAACACCCTTTTCAGTTTTTGATAAAGGCGTAAATACTACGAGGATACTGTTGTTTTTGGCAATATATATTAATCGAGATAGCTTGAGAAGGTCTGTATTTGTGATTTTAAGAACAAAGGTCAAGCCTATCTTATTTCCGCTATGAATTTTATTACCAATATAAAAATAACCGTGTTTCACTTGACTCCAAAATTTCTCCGTAATCCTAATCTTTAAGCCGATCCCTGAATTCTCTCCAAGGAAAATTACTGCCAGGGCATTCTGTTTTAGCTCCCCGAACTTGCCCATACCCAATAATATTTCTGGTTGGGATATTATAATAATCCTTCAAAATTTTTACTAAATAAACCAAAGATTCCATCTGTTTTTTGGAAACGTTTTCTTTACTGAAATTGCCTACTAGACAAATTCCAATACCTCTATAATTCATACCTGAAGCCTTACAATGGGCACCGTCCTGTTGTCTAATCCAGCGAGGTGAAGTCTCGATATAGCCATCCTCCTTACCGTAGGTTCCGTTATTAATGACAAAGTGATAACCTAACCCGGAAAAGCCTCTTTTTAAATGTAAGTTAAATAAGGATAGGGAACTCCCTTCATCGGTAGCACTGTGGTGAACGATAATATATTTCCATTTATGAGAACGATACAAAGAGATCACTGGCCTTGCGGGTGCCGCCTGTGGGATAAGAAGACATTGCCCCATTTCGAGCTCTTTGACTCTCTTTAAATTATTTGCCCGCGCAATATCTTCCATCCTAACATCGTATATCTTACTTATGCGCCAAAGAGTTTCTCCGGGAGCTACGCTATGAAACACATCTTGTCTTAAAGTAGGCACAGTTGGCGGTGGATAAATTTCTTTTACAGGATAGTCTGGTGGTTTAATCGGAGCTATAGCACAAGAACTTAAAATAATCCCTAAGCTGGCAATTAGTCCTAAGCGAATTATTTTCTTCATCTCTTTTTAAATATAGTTTTGACCGCCGACAGAATGATAAAAACCAATCCGTATAATCCTACGACTGTAGGCCCCGAAGGCAGGTCCCATATATATGAGATAAGAAGGCCTATTATTAGGCAAAAAATAGCGGTAAGAATAGAACAAAGAAAAATCTTAACGATACTTTTTGCCATTAAAAGCCCAACCATAGCTGGTATAACAAGGGATGCAAAAACAAAAATTACTCCGCAAATCTTCATCGAAAGACTAATCATAATTCCTATAGTTAAATAGAGCAAAAAATCCAGAAGATTTGCCTTAAGCCGGGTGGTCATAGCGGTTTCGCGGTCAAAAGAGACAAAGATAAATTCTTTGAAGAAAAACAAATGGAGAGAAAAGATAATAAATGCCGCGACCCCTAAAATTGTTATATCCTGCCAGGTTGTATAAAGAAGATTCCCCGAGATAAGA
>JBFMBJ010000143.1:0-3075 GCA_040755235.1 Candidatus Omnitrophota bacterium | reverse complement strand
AGAATTCTTAATTGATGGAAAACCATTTATTATAGATGATTGCCCGGATTTAGTTAAGGCCCTAGATGCAGGAGTTCTTTGTAATGGAGCAGAGCTAGTAAAAGATAGTACAAGTTACAAAATAGTGGGAGACCCTACAGAAGGAGCGATTTTAACTGTCGCAGCTAAGCTTGGGTCTTGGAAAGATAAACTAGAACAGGAATTTTCTTTTGTGGAAGAAATTCCTTTTGATTCCGAGCGAAAAAAGATGACCGTTATACGAAATAGCCCAGACAATAAGCTCATCGCCTTTGTCAAGGGCGCGCCAGATATTTTATTAAATGATTGTGTAAATATTGAGGATAAAGGCAAGGTAAGAGATTTAACAAGCGCAGAAAGAGATAGAGTTTTGAAAGTAAATAATGAGTTAGCTAATCAGGCAATGCGTGTTTTAGCTGTGGCTTATAAAATTTTAGATAAGGCGCCGGATAAATACGAAGCAAAACTAATTGAAAGAGAGCTTACTTTTATAGGTTTGATTGCTATGATTGATCCGCCCAGACAAGAAGTTAAGCAGGCAATTCAGGAATGCAAAGAGGCAGGAATTAAAACCGTAATGATTACAGGTGACCATAAAAATACTGCAGTAGCTATTGCCAGAGAATTAGGATTCTTCAAAGAAGATTCTTTGGCTTTGAGTGGGGAAGAATTAGATAAATTAAGCGACAAGGAACTTTATCAAAGGGTAGATAAAATCCCGGTTTATGCCCGTGTCTCACCTGAACATAAATTAAGGATTGTACGTGCCTGGCGTAGCCGTGGCGAGATTGTTGCCATGACCGGAGACGGAGTTAATGATGCTCCGGCAGTAAAAGAAGCGGATATAGGTGTTGCCATGGGTATAACTGGAACTGATGTGACTAAAGAAGTTTCGGATATGGTAGTCACTGACGATAATTTTGCCTCCATTGTTGCAGCAGTTGAGGAAGGAAGAGGCATTTATGATAATATCAAAAAGTTTGTGCATTACCTTTTATCCTGTAATGCCGGTGAAATTTTGGTGATGTTTGTTTCATCGTTGATAGGCTTCCCTGCCCCACTTTTGCCTATACATATTCTTTGGGTTAATCTGGTAACTGATGGGCTACCTGCGCTTGCTTTGGGTGTAGACCCCGTCGATCTCAATATTATGAAACGTCTGCCACGTAAAAGTGACGAGGGCGTGGTAACTAAACAAAGGGCATTTTTGATGCTATCTCAAGGCGCTTTTATTGCTTTATGTAGTTTATTTGCTTTTAGTTTTGTTTTATTTATAGAAAAGGAAGGCATTGAACGCGCTAGAACCGCGGCATTTATTGTCTTGGCCTGTTCACAACTCTTCCACTCGTTTAATTGCCGCAATATGACAGAATCACTTTTTAAAATAGGATTATTTACAAATAAAAAACTTATTTTAGCAACTGCAGTATCATTTTTATTACAAATGGTAGCGGTATATGTGCCATTTTTGCAAAAGGTGTTTAAAACGGAGCCACTGGGTCTAATTGATTGGTTTCTAGTATTAACCATTTCATCTTTTCCTCTTTGGGCAATGGAAATTGTAAAAATAATAAATAAAAAAAGAAAGCGTAAAGAATATATAGAAAGGATTGTGTATAATGAATAAATATGTTTTATTAATTATTTTATTTGCACTTGTAATTTCCGGTTGCGCGGCTACGCAAGACAGTGGCACTAATAAAAAGACATCTTCATCTATTCATCAAGGATGTCATTAATCTAAAAAAGGAGAGATATGGGTTATAATTTAGGAATATTTCATGACATTATTAATATTTTAGGTTTCACTTTAAACATCATTGGTGCTTTAATTATTATTTGTGGAGTAATCGTTTCTTTATTTGAATTTTTAAAAAAAGAAATTTTCAAAGGACAGCAATATCTTCAATTAAATGAAGCTATTCGCATAAAATTAGGCAGTTATTTAGTATTAGGTTTAGAATTTTTTATCGCCGGAGATATTATTAAAACTATTATTACACCAACTTGGGAAAGCTTGGGGATGTTGGGTACAATCGTAGTTATCCGGACAATTTTAAGTTATTTTTTAACAAAAGATTTAAAAAAAATTTAAGGAAGGAGGCTAATATGGCTCGTAATGATGTTCATTGGATGATTAGACCAGTAGCCCATTGCAAAGAGGGCTGTTCTATTTTGTCCTGGGCACGACGATAAACTACCCATTAGAATCAGTAATTCGTCGTTTGTATTTCGTGATTCGTTTAAATAAATAAGATAAGGAGATAGAATGAGAAAGATTATTTTTGTAAGCATAGCAAGTTTTTTTATTTTTGGGTTAATAGGTTTTTCTTGGGCAAATATGTGCGGCGGTCATATGGCCGAAGCGCAATCTACTCAAGAAAGCACAACTAATCAAAAAGCAATAAACGTAGGGAATAAAATCTGTCCAGTATCTGGTGAAAAAATAGAAGAAAAAACCAAGGCCACATACGAATATCAAGGTAAAGTCTATAATTTTTGCTGTCCAATGTGCATCGAGGAATTTAAAAAAGACCCCCAAAAATATATAGAAAAAATAGAACAACAAAAACAAGCTGAATCTAAAGAGCAAAAAACCGATAATAAGACTTCAACTTCTCAGGACGCGCATACTGGTCACCAGCATTAATATTTAAAATATGCCTAAAGATCCGATTTGCGGAATGGAAATTGATATAGTCTCGGCTATCAAAGTTATTAAAGATGGCCGAGACTATTTTTTTTGTAGCAGCCAATGTAAAGACGCTTTTTTAAAACAAATTGACTTAGAAAACATAGAGATTCATTATCCCAAGATAAAAAAGCCATTTTTTAAAAATAAATTATTTATTATAATTAGCATTTGTTTATTAGTAATAACTACCTCTTATTTTATTCCTTTTTTAGAAGTATTTCGTAATAATTTTTTAGCATACTTTAATAAGATTTGGTGGGCAATTACCTTGGGATTATTTTTAGGCGGAATTATTGATTATTATATCCCTCGCGAATACATTTCTAAAATTCTTAGCCGTAATAAACCATCTACTATTTTTA
>JBFMBJ010000142.1:0-3190 GCA_040755235.1 Candidatus Omnitrophota bacterium | reverse complement strand
CGCAGACGTTTAGAGATTACTCGAGCACTTGTCACTAGGCCCTCTTTTATTTTATTAGATGAGCCGTTTTCGGGAATTGATCCGATAGTGGTGGCAGAAGCCCAAGAAATAATTCAAGAATTAAAAAGAAAGGGGTTAGGGGTTTTATTAACGGATCACAATGTTAGAGAAACCCTTTCTATTACTGATAGGGCGTATTTAGTTGCCGACGGGAAAATTTTACTTTCCGGAACTGCACAAGAATTAATCGATAATCCCAAAGCAAGAGAAATATATTTGGGTGCGCGATTCAAAATGTAAGTGAGGTCAAAAATTTATGGATACAGAAGTTAAAAAAATTAATGCTACAAAACGAGAGCTTCGAGTTTCTGTTGATAAAGAAAAGATAAAAACAAAATTAGATGAAATTTACGAACATTTAGGAAAAGATGCTAAAATTCCTGGCTATAGGCCCGGTAAGGTGCCGCGCAATATTTTGGAAAAACACTTTTCTGCTGCTGCGCGCGAGCAATTGCTTAAGGAATTAATTCAAGAGAGCTATCAGGGGGCAATAGAAAAAGAAAATTTGGATGTGATTGATATTCCAGAGATTGCCGATATTGATTTTAAAGATGATTTACTTAAGTTTAAGGCAACAGTTGAAGTTCGACCAGAAATCAATATTACTAGCTACAAAGGCTTGGAAATAAAACGTCAAGTGTCAAAAGTTACTCCCGAAGAAATTGAAAAAATACTTACCTCTATCAAAGAAGAAAGAAAACAGGAATTGGATGAGAAAACAATTAAAAGTTTGGGCTATGCAAATTTAGACGAATTAAAACAAGTCTTAGAAAAACAGTTATTTATCCAAAAAGAAAATCAGATGCGCCTAGATTTAGAAAATCAAATCATAGATCAGTTATTAAAAAATGCTCAATTTAATGTTCCACAAACATTAGTTAAGCGCCGCTTAGAAGAATTAGTGCATCATGCAAAACACGATTTAGAATCCCGCGGCATTCCAAAAGATAAAATTGATACCTATGAAAAAGAGATGAGAGAAAAGATGCTTAAAGAAGCAGAAGAGCAGGTAAAGGTATTTTTAATTTTAGAGGAGATATCTCGTCGAGAAAATATTGGAGTTGGTAATAATCAAATGCCGCGTTTAGTGATGGAATTTTTATTAAAAGAAGCAGATTGGCAGTCTGATACCCGGCCTTAAAGGTTCGGCTGGTATATTATTTATTATGAAGCACTCGGCCTTAAAGGAACGGCCGGTGTTTCATTTGCTATGAAAGGAGAATAGCTATGGAAGAAACCAAACAGCAAATACTTATCCCAATGGTAGTGGAGCAGACTTCGCGGGGTTTTGAGAGAGCGTATGATATTTATTCAAGGCTTCTTAAGGATAGAATTATTTTTATTGGTACTCCTGTTGATGATAATGTGGCAAATGTGATAATTGCTCAGATGTTATTCTTGCAGATGGAAGACGCACATAAAGATATTAATATTTATATTAATTCTCCTGGCGGCGTAGTTACGGCAGGCCTGGCAATTTACGATACTATGCAATTTGTTAAATGTGATGTAGCAACTTATTGTGTGGGGCAGGCTGCAAGTATGGGCGCTTTGCTTTTAGCTGGCGGTACTAAAGGTAAGCGTTATGGTTTGTCACACTCGCGTGTAATGATTCATCAGCCTTGGGGTGGTGTGCAAGGACAGGCCATAGATATTTCCATTCAGGCTAAAGAAATTTTAAAATTACGCGACCGCATTAATGAACTTTTATCTTTACACACAGGACAGGCTTTAGAAAAAATTCAAAAAGATACTGACCGTGATTTCTTTATGAGTGCCGAAGAAGCAAAAGATTACGGCCTTATTGACGAAGTAATTTTTGGAAAAACTAGAAAATAAATGAAACCCATTCGCCATCTAAGCTGGGCGGATGTCGGTTAAGTTTACTTCCCATTTTTATAACTATTTAGGTGTTTCAATATTTTAAGGGCACGGGATTTAATTTCAAGATATAATTTAAATAAATTCTATAAATTAATTTATTATCAATTATTAAGGAGGATGAATGAAAAAGAATTACTTACTTACTCCTGGACCAACACCATTACCACCGCAAGTTTGTCTTGCGTTAGCAAAACCAATTATTCATCATCGTACACCACAATTTCAAGCTATTTTAAAAGAAGCAGTCGAAGGCCTAAAGCTTGTAATGCAGACCAAAAATGATTGTTTTATCTTTAGTTCTTCTGGAACTGGAGCAATGGAAGCCGCAGTAATAAATTTACTTTCGCCGGGCGATAAAGTGATTTGCGTACAGGGCGGAAAATTTGGTGAGCGCTGGACAGAGATCGCCAAGGCATATGGAATAGAAGCAGAGGTTCTTGATGTAGAATGGGGTAAAGGAGTTGACCCAAAAGAAATTGAAAAAAGAATAAAAGCCAATCCAAAAATAAAAGCAGTATTTACCACGCTTTGTGAGACATCAACTGGCGTAACTAATGATATTGAAGCTATTGGTAAAATTTTAAAAAATACAGATACGGTTTTGGTTTGTGATGCTATTTCTGGTTTGGGAGTCCTAGATTTAAAAACCGATGATTGGGCTATAGATGTGGTTGTTGCGGGTTCGCAAAAAGGCCTAATGCTTCCACCAGGACTTAGTTTTATTAGTATAAGTGCAAAAGCCTGGAAGTTAGTTGAACAATCAAAATGCCCAAAATATTATTTCAGTTTAAAAAAATGTAAAAAAGCCTGGGACAGCGTGGATACGCCTTTTACTACCAGTGTAAGTTTAGTAGTAGCATTAAACGAGGCTTTAAGATTAATTAAAGAAGAGGGACTCGAAAATATGTTTAATCGCCATAAAAAATTGGCAGAAGCAACTCGGGCGGCATCCAGGGCTTTGGGACTTGAATTATTTGCACCCACTGCAAGTTCCGATGCCCTAACGGCAATTAAAGTACCTGCTAGTATTGACGGAGAAAAATTAGTTAAAACTATGCGCGATACCTACGGTGTAACTATTGCTGGAGGACAAGCTGAATTAAAAGGAAAAGTTATTCGCATTGCCCACATGGGTTATATTAATGAATTCGATATAATTTTAGCACTTTCTTGTTTAGAAAAAGTTTTGTATCAAATGGGTTATAAATTTGAATTAGGAAGCGGCGTAAAGGCAGCTGAAGAAATT
>JBFMBJ010000141.1:0-3235 GCA_040755235.1 Candidatus Omnitrophota bacterium | reverse complement strand
ATCGGCCTTGAGGCAATAGCACGAATTATAAATCATCAAAAATTAAAAAATATCCCCTTGATATTAGAGACACCAAAAAAAGATCCGGATGATGATTTAATAAATTTAACATTAATAAAAAGATTATACAAAGGATAAAAATTATGGCATATAAAATATTAGTAGTAGATGATGAGTTAGATATTCTAAATTCACTTAGCTCAAGGCTTACGCGCGAGGGTTATGGAATAGTTACTGCTTTGGATGGAGAAGAGGCTCTAGTAAAAGTTAAAGAAAACAATCCCGATATTATTCTTTTAGATTTAATGTTACCAAAATTAAATGGTTTTGAGGTATTAAAAGAAATTCGCCAAAAATATAATGATAAATGGCGACCAGTAATTATTATCAGCGGTCAGGGTGAATTAAAATCTATCGAAAAAGGGTACGATTTAGAAGCAGACCATTATTTAACTAAGCCTTGCGATACAGAGGATATACTTTTGGCAATTAAAACAATGATTTCTTTAATTCCAGTACGGATACAACATAAATAATTTATCATGACTTACAATTTTAAAGTAATTGAAGAAAAATGGCAGAAAATTTGGCTAAGACAAAAAAATTTTAAGGCCCAATTCGATAAAAAGAAGACCAAATATTATCTTTTAGAAATGTTTCCTTATCCATCAGGAAAAATCCACATGGGTCATGTGCGTAATTATACTATTGGGGACGTGATGGCGCGTCATAAAATTTCTTGTGGTTACAATGTGCTTCATCCCATGGGCTTTGATGCCTTTGGCCAACCCGCAGAAAATGCGGCAATAAAAAAAAAACCCGACCCTGCAACATGGACCCTTAACTGTATTGATTGGATGCGACAGGAACTTAAAAAGATGGGTTTTTCTTATGATTGGGATAGAGAGATCTCTACCTGCCTACCGCAATATTACCGTTGGAATCAATGGATATTTTTAAAGATGCATGAATTAGGACTGGTATATAAAAAAGAAGCAATTGTAAATTGGTGTAAAACTTGTGATACTACCTTAGCTAATGAAGAAGTCATTGATGAAAAATGCTGGCGTTGTAAAAATGATGTCGTTCAAAAAAATTTAGAGCAATGGTTCATAAAAATTACTGACTATAAAGAAAGATTATTAGAAGATTTAGATAAATTAAATAATTGGCCAGAACGCGTTGTTACCATGCAGAAAAATTGGATTGGGAAAAGTCAGGGTGTGGAGATTTATTTTAAAGAAAAAGAAACTGGTAAGATTATTTCGGTGTTTACCACTCGGCCAGACACGATTTTTGGCGCAACTTATATTGTTTTAGCTCCGGAACATAAACTAGTCAAGGATTTGATTAAAGGAAAGTTAGAAGAGAAAAAAGTTTTAGAATTTATCGAAAGAGTAAGCAAGGAAACTAAAATTGTACGCACCTCAAGCGATGTAAAAAAAGAAGGCATGTTTATAGGTAGTTATGCTATTAACCCAGTTAATAGTGAAACTATTCCAATTTGGATAGCAGATTATGTTTTGATGGAATATGGAACAGGTGCGATTATGGCAGTACCTACACATGACCAAAGAGATTTTCTTTTTGCTAGAGAGCATAATTTAGCGATGAGAATAGTAATTACAAATCCGAAATCCGAAATCCTAAATCCGAATGAAATGACTGAGGCTTACGAGGGTGATGGAGTTCAAGTTAATTCTGGAAAATTTGATGGTTTGTCTAATGAGGTTGCAAAAACCAAAATCGCTGAATGGATGGAACAGGAAAAAATTGGTAAAATAAAAACACATTGGCGCTTGCGCGATTGGCTGATTTCTCGGCAACGTTATTGGGGTACGCCCATACCAATAATCTATTGTGAAAAATGTGGCATAGTGGCTGTCCCCGAAAAAGACTTACCGGTTGAGTTACCCAAAAAAATAGAAATTACAGGCAAGGGCGGTAGTCCATTAAATTATGTAAAAAGTTTTATAGAGACTAAATGCCCAAAGTGTAAGGGAAAAGCTCGTCGGGAAACTGATACTATGGCAACATTTTTTGACTCTTCATGGTACTTTTTAAGATTTTGCTCACCAAATTGTAAAATCTGGCCTTTTGATAAAGAAGAAGTAAATTACTGGATGAGAGTTGATCAATACATTGGCGGAATAGAACATGCAATTTTACATCTTTTATATTCCCGATTTTTTACCAAATTTTTTAAAGATTTAGGATTGATTGATTTTGAGGAGCCATTTGAAAAATTATTAACCCAAGGCATGGTTTTAAAAGATGGCGAGGTAATGTCTAAGTCTAGAGGTAATATTGTTGATCCCGATTCGATTATTAAAAATTATGGCGCGGATACCCTAAGGCTTTATATTTTATTTGCTGCTCCTCCTGAAACAGAAATGGAGTGGTCCGAAAAAGGTATTGAAGGAGCGTTTAAATTTCTAAATCGCGTTTGGCGGTTGATAGAAAATAAAAAATCAAATATCAAAAATCAAAAATTAGAAAAGAAGATGCATCAAAGTATTAAAGAAGTAACTAGTGATATTGAGGATTTTAAATTTAATACCGCAATTTCAAAAATTATGGAATTAGTTAATGAAATCTATCAAAATCTAGATGCGGATATTACAGAACCACTCCGAGTAACCATACAACTGCTTTCGCCATTTGTTCCTCATTTTTCCGAAGAAGCTTGGCAGTATTTAGGTAATAAAGAAAGTATTTTAAAAACCCCTTGGCCGAAATATAAACAAGGGTTTTTAGAAGAAAAAATAGTTACATTAATTATTCAAATCAATGGTAAATTACGTTCTAAAATTGATGTGGAACTTAATCTAGATGAACAAGCTTTAAAAAAGATTGTACTCGATAACCCTACGATAAAAAAATGGCTCGGTGATCAACCGCTCAAAAAATTTATTTCTATTCCTAATAAATTAGTTAATATAGTAATTTAATGTTTAATCTAACCAGACAAGAAAAATTTGTTTTAATTTTTGTAGCTTGTATATTTTTTATTGGGCTGGGTTTAAATTTTGCATTAAAACATGCGCCGTGGTTAAATAATGTATATTATCACTTCCAGGTTATAGATAAACTGGATTTAAATAAAGCTAATTATGAAGAACTAGTTAATCTACCGCAAATAGGAGAGACCTTAGCAAAAAATATCATTGATTATCGTACGACTTATGGATTTTTTAAAAATTTAGAAGAGCTACGTCAAATTAAAGGAATTAGC
>JBFMBJ010000140.1:0-3237 GCA_040755235.1 Candidatus Omnitrophota bacterium | reverse complement strand
AGGAGGTGATACATAATGCGTAAAGAAGAAATTAAAAATAAAAAAAGTGCTTCTACTGCAGGAATGAAAAAAACGACTATTTCTTATCGTCTAAAGTGCGCTAAAACAGCTAATGGTTTATCTCATTTTTCTATGTATGGTGATGTGCCAAAAGAAAAAACGCTTCTTTAAAAAATATTTATAAGATAGATTCTGCCTCTTTTTAAAAAGAGGCAGAAAAAACTCTAAGGGAAATAATTTAAATGGCAAAAGGTTTAACTATTTGGAAAAATAATGGCAACTATATCTTGTTAGATCCAGAAAATATTTTTTGGGCAGTTACGCAAAAAAATGATAAAACTAAACTATTTATTCCTGATGATATTCTTAGTCTTTACAAAAAATTTAAAGATAGAATAAGTAACGAAATTAATAATTTTAGATTTAATCAGGAATTAAACGCCATTTATATAGATCCCACGGATAAATGCAATGCTAATTGTTCTTATTGTTATATTCCAGCCAAGTTAAGACAAAATGGCCATTCTATGACTGAGGCCGAACTTAACTTTATCCTTAATAAAATATCAAGGCATTTTAAAAATAAAAAAAGAAAACAAGTTATTATATTTCATGCCAGCGAACCACTCTTAGTTAAAAAAATAATTTTTGAAGCAATAATTAAATATGCCAAAATTTTTAATTTCGGTATCCAAACAAATGCTACTTTGTTAGAAAAAAATGATATTGATTTTTTAAAAAAATATCGGGTTGGCGTAGGAATATCTTTAGATTCACATGATTCATCTATAAATAATCGCTTAAGGCCATCTATGCACACAAACGGCAATTTTGCTAACGCCATTAAAGCAATAGAATGGTTTAATGGATACGAAGGACTAAATGTCATTACAACGATTACCAAATTTAATGTCAAATCCTTACCGGGAATGATAAAATTCCTCCATTCAAAAAAAGTATCTTGTGTTTTAATGAATCCCTTAAGGCTTACGCAACCTAATAGTCATACTTTAAAACCAAATGATGAAATTTTGGAAAAATATTTTATAAAAGCAATTGATACTGCTATAGATTTATCAAAAAATACAAAACATAAAATTATTATCGGAAATTTCGCTAATACAATATTAGCTATAATCGCACCTATTGCTCGTAGATTAATGTGTGACATTTCTCCTTGCGGTGGAGCAAGGTGCTTTTTTACTATTACCGCAAAGGGAGACATGATTCCCTGCGGTGAATTTATCGGTTTAAAAGGATTTTCTGGAGGGAATATCTTTAAAACAACAATTAATGAAGCAATGGAATCTAAGGGATTCAAGAAAATTAGATCAAGAATCGTAGAAAATATTAAAGAATGTGACACTTGCATATCGAGAAATATATGTGGTGCGCCATGTCCTGCGGAATTACATGCACTTAGAAATATGCATCAAAAATCAATATTTTGTAATTTTTATAAAAAAATAATTGAATATGCTTTTAGATTAATAGGAGAAGATAAAATAAAATATCTTCTAAGAGACAAACTTTCAAAAGACTTTGACTATGAATATAATCTTTATACAAAATAAAAAATAAAAGTAAACAATACCAAGGAAAATAGAATGGATAAAATTAAAAACACTATTAAAAACATAAACGAATCTGATTGTAACCTCATACGAAAAACCCAAATTAGGCTCGACAATCTTACTAAACCTATTGGTAGCTTGGGAAAATTAGAAGAATTAGCTAAGCAAATTGTTGCTATAACTGGAAATGAAAATCCTAATCTAAAAAATAAAGTTATTTTTACCTTAGCAAGTGATCATGGTGTAACAGAAGAAAAGGTTAGCGCTTATCCCAAAGAAGTTACAGCACAAATGGTTTACAATTTTTTAAGAGGTGGTGCTGGAATTAATGTTTTAGCTAAACATGTTGGCGCGAAAGTTATAGTGGTTGATATAGGAGTTGCTTGTGACTTAAAACCACATCCGGAACTTATTATTAAAAAAATAAATTATGGCACTAAAAACATGTCTAAAGGACCGGCAATGACAAAAGATGAAGCCATAAAATCTATAGAAATGGGAATTGAAATATTCGAAAATGAACTTAAAAATGGCGCTGATATAGTTGGGACTGGGGAGATGGGTATAGGAAATACTACCAGTTCAAGCGCTATCACAGCTATTTTTACAAAAAAATCTATTAAAGATATAACTGGTAGAGGCACAGGAATTGATGACAAAGCATTAGAAAATAAAATTAAAGTAATAGAAAAATCTTTAGCCATTAATAATCCTAATCCGTTAGACCCTATAGATGTTCTTTCAAAAGTCGGCGGTTTTGAAATAGGGGGATTAGCTGGAATAATTCTTGCAGCAAGCTCCAAAAAAATACCTGTAATAATTGATGGTTTCATATCGGCTGCAGCAGCATTAATTGCATATAAAATTGAACCGAAAGTAAAAAATTATATGATTGCCAGCCACTGTTCCGTAGAAATTGGGCATCGGGTTATTTTAGAACATATTGGCATAGTGCCAATTTTAGATTTTAATTTAAGGCTCGGCGAAGGAACAGGTGCAGCTTTAGGAATAAATATCGCTGAAGCTTCAATTAAAATCTTGACTCAAATGGCAACCTTTAAAAATGCAGGAGTTTCTGAAAAAATATGAAGAGTTTTTTAGCGGCCTTACAATTTCTGACCATCATTCCTATAAAAATTAAAAATATAGAAGGAAATCATCTATCACGATCGCTAATTTATTTTCCTGCCGTAGGTTTAATTCTAGGTTTAATTTTATTGGGTATAAATAAATTATTATTATTTCTAAATTTTGCAGAATTTAGCTTGAGTATTATTTTAGTTGTTTCATTAATTATCTTAACTGGCGGAATACATTTAGACGGCTTATCAGATACATTTGATGCACTCTTAAGTAGAAAAAATAAAGAAGAGATGTTAAAAATTATGCGCGATTCACATGTTGGCGTAATGGGGACTTTAAGCATAATAAGCGTATTATTATTAAAAATTTCTTTTCTTTATTCTATAGGTATTTCTTTAAAACCAATTTCTTTAATTTTAATGTGTTTGTTAAGCAAGTGGGGCATGGTCTTTTCGATGTATCTATTTCCCTATGCCCGAGAAGAAGGTAAGGCCAAAGTTTTTATTGCGGGTATAAATTTAAAAATTTTTATTTTATCTAGCTTAATAATGTTAATTCCTACATTTTTTATTTGGAACCT
>JBFMBJ010000139.1:0-3301 GCA_040755235.1 Candidatus Omnitrophota bacterium | reverse complement strand
AAGTTAACGCGAATTATGTTTCCGTATTTACTTTTAATTGGCCTAAGTATATTTTGTATGGGTCTTTTAAATACCTTTGGTTCTTTTGCGCTTCCAGCCTTTGGGCCAGTGATGTTAAATCTAAGCCTTATAGCAGGTGCAATTTTATCTCTACATATGAAAGAGCCAATTTTGGCTCTATCTTATGCAGTTTTATTAGGAGGATTTTTACAGCTTTTAATTCAAATTCCAGCGATTTTTAAAAAAGGATTTTATTTTATAAAATCTAAAAAAGATGAAAAAACTTTTCATCCCGGCACAAAAAAAATCGGAAAGCTTCTTCTCCCGCGTACGTTGGGTTCGGCGATTTATCAATTAAATGTTTTTGTGGATACAGTAATGGCTTCTTTATCAAATATTGTCGGGGTTGGTGGGATCGCGGCTATTTATTATGCTAATCGCATAATTCAGTTGCCATTGGCGATTTTTGGAATTGCGCTTTCATCGGCGGTGTTACCAACTATGTCACAGCTTGCTGTACTTAATGATTTAGAAAAATTAAAAAACACCGTTAATTTTTCTTTGCGGGCGATATTTTTAATTATGCTGCCTTGTTCTGTGGGTTCAATTATTTTAGCTAAGCCCATAATCAAGGTTTTATTTGAGAGAGGCGAATTTAGCAGTTATTCAACAACTATTACTTCTTGGGCGCTTATTTTTTATAGTGTGGGTTTAGTGAGCTTCGGAGCAGTTAAAATACTTGTATCTTCTTTTTATTCTTTACAGGATACAGTTACACCAGTTAAGATAGCTAGTCTTTGCTTGGTGATTAATATTATTTTAAACTTTATTTTAATGTGGCCATTAAAAGTGGGTGGACTTGCCTTGGCAAGTTCCATTTCTGCAACTATCAATTTCCTACTTTTATTTTTAATCTTAAGGAAAAAAATAGGACATTTTGTAGATAAACAAGTTTTAAAGACAATTTTGCAAGTTATTATAGCAAGCTTTTTAATGGCATTAGGTATAATTATTTTTCGGTATTTTATTCATACAAATGAAATTTTAAAATTAGGCCTATCTATTGCGCTAGGAATTAGTATTTATATTCTGGTCTGTATCTTAATTGATTTAAAAGAGATGCGAGAACTTTTTAAATGGATATTAAGAAAAAAATAAATAATCTTCCTCTAGGGCCTGGTGTGTATTTAATGAAAGATGGTCGTGACCAGGTAATCTATATCGGCAAGGCCAATTCGCTACGAAAAAGAGTAAGCTCATATTTTGCTAAATATATTACCTCCTATAAAACACAAATACTTGTTTCTAATATAAAAGATATTGATTTTATTCCGACTAAAAATGAATCTGAGAGCTTAATCTTAGAATCCCTTTTAGTTAAAAAATATCAGCCAAAGTTTAATATAGAATTGCGTGATGATAAGAGTTTTCCTTATGTTGCAGTTACTAAAGAAAGATTCCCGCGAATTTTTATTGCTCGAATAAAAAATAAGCCACAAGCAATTTTTCTTGGGCCTTATACAAATGTTAAAGCACTTAGATTATCTTTAAAAGCACTTAGACATATTTTCGGATTTAGAAGTTGCAGGGTTTTGCCAAAAAAGTCTTGTCTTTACTGGAGAATAAAACTTTGCCCAGGACCATGCATAAATAAAATTAATCCTACAAGTTACCAAAGGATCGTTAAGAATATTATTTTATTTTTAGAAGGAAAACATGATTCTTTGGTTAACGACCTTAAAAAAGAAATGTTTAAGATGTCTAGACAAAATAAATTTGAACAGGCAGCGCTTATTCGTGATCAAATAAGGAATTTAAGTGAATTGATACAGAAGCCGCTAGGCGAAGAGACTAATTTTGATGAACTAAGTGATTTAAAGAATGTTTTAAAATTAAAGTGTTTACCAAAAAGAATAGAGGCATTCGATATTTCAAACATTAGTGGAGTTTTAAACACTGCTTCCATGGTTTCTTTTTACAAAGGTAATCCCGATAAAAATAATTATAGAAGATATAAAATAAAGAGGGTTTCGGGTCTAGATGACTACCGCTGTTTAGAAGAGGTACTATTACGGCGTTTTAGCTATTTAAAAAAAGAAAAGTTATCTTTGCCAGATTTAATTATTATCGATGGAGGCAAGGGGCAATTAAATATAGCCGAAGTTTCATTAAAAAAATTAAATTTAAAAATTCCAATAATTAGTATTGCTAAACGAGAAGAGAAGATTTATTATAATAAGAAAGAATTAGTGCTAGAAAAGACCTCTTTGGCATTACATTTGGTGCAGCGGATTAGAGATGAAGCACATCGCTTTGCACGAAAATATCATTTACTTTTACGCAGGAAAAAAAGCTTTGAAGAAATTAACTCGCTTTCAGATAAAAGTTTTTAAAACAGTTTGTAAAATCCCGTTGGGAGAAACTCGTTCGTATCAATGGGTAGCTCGTAAAATAAATAGGCCCAAAGCCTATCGAGCAGTGGCAAGGGCTTTAAGTAACAATCCTTATTTAATTACCATACCTTGTCATCGAGTGATAAGATCTGATGGTTCTCTGGGTGGGTATGTTTTAGGTCAAGAAGAAAAAAGAAAACTTTTAAATCAAGAATTAGAGCTTATTAATTCTATTGGAGGTAAAAATGGATGGTGATATAAAGCATCTTTTAAAAAGACTCGTAGAGCTCGATGGCTCGGATCTTTTTTTAAAAGTTAATTTGCCTGCGCACGGACGTATCGATGGTAAAGTGGTTCCTTTAGGAGATAAGACTTTAACCAAAGAAGATATTAAGAGAATGATTGAGGGAATCACTACACCCCTACAAAGAGAGATATTGCAAGATAAGATGGATGTAGATTTTGCATTATATCTGGATGAGATAGAACAGCGTTTCAGGGTAAGTATTTTTTACCAGCTAGGTTTTAATTCTCTGGTTATTAGGCAAATTCGTAAAGACATACAAAAATTCCAAGATTTAAATTTACCCAGCGATGTTCTCACCAAACTTTCTTTAGAAAAACGCGGATTAATCCTTTTGACTGGCGCGGCTGGTTCAGGTAAATCTACGACCATTGCAAGCATGATTGATTGTATTAACGAAAATACTAATAAACATATTTTGACAGTTGAGGAACCAATAGAATTTACTTTTAAAGATAAAAAATCCGTGATTAACCAGAGGGAATTAGGTGTAGATGTTTTTAATTACCAAGAGGCATTAAGAGCCTTTACTCTACAAAGCCCAGACGTAATTTATATCGCTAATATCCGCGACGTAGAAACAATGTCTGCAGCCCTGACTGCT
>JBFMBJ010000138.1:0-3306 GCA_040755235.1 Candidatus Omnitrophota bacterium | reverse complement strand
AATTTTAATATAGTTTTATCTTTTTTAAATAAGTCTAAGTTAGCTATTGCGACAGAACATGCCAAAGCATTACCTGTATAAGTATGCCCATGAAAAAATGTTTTTTTATCTTTGTAATTAGCCAAAAAACCCCTATAAATTTTCTCGCTTACTAAGGTTGCAGCTAATGGCAAATAGCCTCCGGTAATTCCTTTTGCAAGACACAAGATATCTGGACTAATTTTTTCTTTAAGACAGGCAAACATACTTCCAGTTCTTCCAAAGCCTGTAGCCACTTCATCGCAAATTAAAAAAGTATTGTATTTTTTTGTTAAATTTTTAATTTCTTTTAAAATTCCTTTTGGCCAAACCAGCATTCCTCCTGCTGCCTGTACCAAAGGCTCTACAATAATACCAGCGATTTTATGATGATTATTCTTTAAAATATAATCTAGTTTTTCTAGGCATTTAAAATTACATTCTGGGTAAATTTTATTGACTGGACAGCGATAACAATAAACTTCATTTGCGCCATAGGTCTTAAAAATTAAATTTTTATATGTTTTGTGAAATAAATCTATGCCTCCAACACTCACTGCACCTAAAGTATCTCCATGATAAGAATAATTAAGGTGTATAAATTTTTCTTTTTCTCTTAATCCTGTTTGCTTCCAATATTGATAAGCAATCTTTAAAGCAATTTCTACAGCAGTTGAACCATTATCCGAATAAAAAACTTTTGTTAAACCAGGGGGTGCAATTTCTACTAATTTTTTTGCCAATTCTATTGCTGGTTTATTGGATAGGCCTAAAAGCGTAGAATGGCTAAATCTATTTATTTGATTTCGCAAAGCCTCGTCTAACTCTTGCCTACGATGGCCGTGAATATTAACCCACAAACTAGAAACTCCGTCGATATACCAATTATTTTTAGTATCTTTTAAATAAATACCCCTTGCTCCATCTATCACGAGTGGATTATTCCTCAGCCAATCTTTCATTTGGGTAAAAGGATGCCAAATATATTTTTTATCAAATTGTTCGGGAGAATTATTTTCTTTTTTAGAATTATTCCCAAAAATTAAATCCAATTTAAAATCTTTGGGTAAATTTTTTGCTTTATTAACGATAATTCCTAAAATAGGAATTTTTGTTAAATTCTCGATTATTTCTGGATTAGTTTTTTCTGCTAAGCCGGATTTGTTTTTCTTTAAATTATTTATAACAATACCGCGAACATCAATACCATGATTTCTAGCTAAATTAACACTCATTAAAGTATGATTTATCGCTCCTAGCCCTGGGCGGCTAACAATAACTAAATCTAAACCCAAATCTTTAATTAAATCTGTTACAAAATAATCTTCTGTAATGGGAACGACTAGCCCCCCAACACCTTCGACAATTACAAAATCATATCTTTGGCTCAAAATATTAAAAGCTTTTAAAATTTTATCTTTATTGAATTTTATTTTTTCTTTCTTAAAAGCAACAATAGGCGCAACTGACAATTTTAAAAAATATGGATTTACTAATTTTTTATCTATTTTTGAATTATTTGCTCTAATTAAAAAATCACTATCGCTACCAGAACACTGTATTGGTTTCATTACCCCCACACTAATACCTTTTTGACGCAATGCTTTTGTTAACAAACAAGAAACATACGTTTTTCCTACCTCTGTATCTGTGCCACTTATAAAAATTCCTTTGGGTATTTTTTGCATTTTGATTAAGAACCTTATTTTATTTAAATGAATCTGGAAATTTTTAAGCGAATGATGATTTTAGCCAAAGCATGCTTGAACATTCCGGGAATCCCGATGATTTTATATCGGGATGGCGAGGATGTTTGAATTCGTCATGGCGGAAGCCGACGAATGAGTTCCGCAGACACCGAAATGCGAAAGAACTTTGGCGTTTAGAAATCATCTTTTGAAGCGAAAAAATTGACAGATTCATCTATATTTACTTGCTTTTACAAAAATGACTTCGAAACTTGCATAGACTTGGTTGTCATATTCATAATTTAATTTATACAAATTATTTAATTTTTGCCATTTTTCTCGACCAATAAAGCTAGGTTTTTCTATGCGATTAGTACCAATATCCTTAAGCCACCTCACTAGGCTAGTTAAATCTAGGTATAATTCTTTTTCTAAAAAACAATTTATCTCTATTTTTTTAAAACCGATTTCTAATAAATTTTGATAAATATAATCTTTTTTTAATAAAATATTTGGGATATTTCTTTTAGTAACTCTCTTGTAAACTGACCTTAATTCTTCCAAAGTACTTTGACCAAAAACAGTAAAACAAAAATCGCCATTATTTTTTAAAATTCGCTTTGCTTCTAGAAAAGCCTTGCTAAGATCATTTATCCATTGATAAGTTAAATTAGAAATTACTAAATCAAAACTATCTTTTAAAAATGCTAAATTTTGTGCATCTGCTAATAAACAATCACATTTATTTTTAGCTATTTCTAACATCGCAAGCGATAAATCTAAAGCAAAAATTTTTGCTTGGGGGTTTAAAATATTTATTTCTTTAGTTAATTTTGCGCTACCACAACCAATATCTAAAATATACCCTGACTTTTTAACTAAATGATTAATTCCATTTAAAAAAGACTTGCCAATTTTTTCTTGTAAAATAGCCTTTTCTTCGTATTGAGAAGCAATACGCGAAAAATTATCTCTAACAATAGCTTTATCGATCATTTTAGAAAATTATCTAATGCTTTATTAAAAATATCTGGTTTTGTATAAAATGGAATGTGCCCAGCTTTCTCAATAATTTCAAGACGAGAGTTATTTGTTTTTTGCTGCATATTTTTTAATACCTCTAGCGGAATTAAAGGATCTTTTTGTCCAGCAATAAACAATATTGGAATATTAAGCTTATTAAGTATATCTGTAAAATCTTGCGTGCTTAAAATTTCTAATTGCGAAGTTAGCGTCTCTGAGTTATATTTTTCTAAATCCTGGCACATAAAAGTTATGGTTCTATTAAAATTTTCTTCCTCTCTTTCACTTTGAGAAAAAATCAAAGTGTAAAATTTATTCAGTGCCTCTTTATAATTTTTTTTTAAATCTTTTTTCATCTGAAGAATCTGTGCTTTTGGAATGCAAGAAAAAGCCGTTGTTGTTCCCACGGCAGTTAAAGATTTAAAGCTCTCTGGGTATAATTCTAAAATTTTTAAGCTCACCATAAATCCAAATGAAGAAGTAACCATATGCACAGGTGAATTTTTAGAAAAATTTTGATAAATAGTTTTAGCCAGATCATCAAGTGTATTCTTCTCTAGATTTTGGCAGATGACAT
>JBFMBJ010000137.1:0-3357 GCA_040755235.1 Candidatus Omnitrophota bacterium | reverse complement strand
TAGAAGTTAATAATTATGAAGTTATTGTTGCTTACGACGGTAAAGAGGCTTTAGAAAAAATAAAAAAAGATAAGCCAGATGCGGTATTACTTGATATAATGATGCCGGGAATAGACGGGATAGAAGTGCTTAAGCGGATAAGAAAAGATGATGCAAAATTGCCAGTATTTATATTGACAGCATCTTCCAATGAAGATCGTTTTAAATTAGCCGAAGAGTTTGGCGCCTCGGGTTTTATTGTAAAAACAAACGATTTAAATAAAGAAATTTTTAATATAACTAATTTTTTAAAAATTTTAGGAAAATAATATATAATTGAAAGGAGAAAAAAATGATAGAAAAGACTGAATTTAAAGGAAAACCAGTGATTATTTTAAGAAGGGATGAAAATGATAAATATCCTTTTTCTTTTGGGCTAACGAAAGCTAAGCTCATTTTAGAAAACATTGAAGAAATAAAAAAATTCGTAGAAGAGAATAATAAATAAGAATTCAACTATTCTTTTTGTTTCCACTTACAATTCTTTTTTATCTTGCCAAAAATCTCCAAAAATAGTATTATATAATTTCAAGTTTTTAGGTAAATCTAGGGCCCATAGCTCAGCCTGGTTAGAGCAGGTGACTCATAATCACTTGGTCCGAGGTTCAAATCCTCGTGGGCCCAGTGTTTAAAAGAGGTGTAGGTTCGATTAAAAAGATAACCGAGGACCAAAAAAGGGGTTGTGGGGAAATAATTTCCCCACGTTTTCGGGGTAAAACCCATAGGGGCAGAGCCCATTTTGGGGAGCGACGAGAGGAACGAGGAGCGACTGGTCCGAGGTTCAAATCCTCGTGGGCCCAGTGTTCTTTGGGCGCATGGCTCAGTCTGGTTAGAGCGCCACATTCACATTGTGGAAGTCATAGGTTCGAATCCTATTGCGCCCACCATATAAATTAATTATGAATATTAAAGAGCAGATTACAAAATTAACAGAACTGCAAAAAATAGACCAGGAAGCCTATGATTTAAATAAGAAAAAAATAGAGCTCCCTCGAGAAATAGATATTTTGGATGCTAAATTCCAGGAAAAGAAAAAAACATTACAAGCACAAGAAGATAAACTTAAGGATTTACAGAAAAAAAGAAAAGACAAGGAACTAGATTTAGCTACCGGTGAAGAAGGAATTAAAAAGCTGCAAACCCAATTATATCTCCTAAAGACTAATAAAGAATATCAGACAATGCTTGACGAAATAGCTAAGAAAAAAGCAGATAACTCAATTATAGAAGAAGATATTATTAATATTTTAGATGCAATGGATTTAGTTACTTCTGAAATTAATAAAGAAAAACAAAATTTAGCTAACGAAGAGAAAAAATTCCAACTCGAAAAAAAAATAGTTGAAGAAAAAGTTATTCAAATGAATGCCCAGATAGAACGCCTAGAATTACAAAGAAAACAGGCTTTAGGAGAAGTGGATAAAAAAATACTTTCTAGCTACGAGCGAATATTAAAAGGACGTGACAGTCTTGCTATAGTTAGCGTAAAAAATGATTCGTGTCAGGGTTGTTTTATGAGTTTACCCCCGCAGGTAATTAATGAGATTAAGATGTATGAAAAATTAATTACTTGTGAAAAATGTAATCGTATTTTATATATTCCCGAGGACCTTTGAAAGAATTAAATATTTATATTGATGGTGCGTCTAAAGGTAATCCTGGCCCAGCAGGAGTGGGTGTAGTTATTTGTCAAAAAGAAGAAGTTCTAGAAAATATCTCCACGTTTATTGGTCAAGCTACTAATAATGTAGCAGAATACCAAGCTCTGATTTTTGCTTTACAGGAAGCACTAATCTTAAAAGCAGATATTGTTAACATTAATACTGATAGCCAGCTTTTGGCCCGTCAATTAAATGGCGAATATAAAATAAAAAGTAAAAATATTATAGGTTTATATAACCAAGCAAGGCATTTAATATCTGGTTTTAAAAAGGTAAAATTTATTCATATTCCTCGAGAACAAAATCGAGGGGCAGATAAATTAGCAAATTTAGCAGTTAAGAAACGAAATAGGAATTTATAGCTATTTAATAATTAGGAGCAAGTTAAATGGTTGCCCCCGTCGTTTTGATTCGCTTTTGCCCCGTGAAATACGAAGTATTTCCGGGACTAAAGTCCTTGAAATCGCTTTGCGATTTCTAAGGGCAAATGCAAAACGAATCAGCGGGGGAGGAAAGTCCGGGCTCCAGAGGACAATGTAGTGGGTAATGCCCATCACCCCGCTGCTTCGTTATGCGAAGCAAAACGGCGGGGGCGGATAAGAGCCACAGAGACGAGTAATCTCAACCGAAAGGTTGGGACCAGATGAAACGAGGCAATCTCTACATGGAGCAAGGCCGAATAGAAGGAGAGAGTTGGTCCGACTCGCTATTAATCCTTGGGTAGGCTGCTTGAACCGCCAGATTAAATGGTGGACTTAGAGGAATAACCATTAAATTCCGCCTTAAAAATTTCGGAATGAACAGAACCCGGCTTATTAACTTGCTCTTTTTTATGATATCCTACCAAATCTTGTTGTCTAAAAGACAATTTTATAGTATAATATTTTTTTAACCAATGTCAGTTAACCTGTTTTAAATTATTGAGTTAAGGAGGAAAGGTCATGTCAGGACATTCAAAGTGGGCAAGTATTAAACATAAAAAAGCTGCGATTGATGCAAAGAGAGGGCAATTATATACAAAATTAATTAAAGAGCTTACAGTATCTGCAAAAGATGGTGGAAGTAATCCTGAAACAAATACAAAGCTTCGCAATTCTATTGACCGGGCAAAATCTTTAGGGATGCCTTGGGATAATATTGATCGGGCAATTAAACGTGGAACTGGAGAACTTCCGGGCGTAATTTATGAAACAATAATTTATGAAGGTTATGGTCCGGCGGGAGTTGCGATTATGGTCGAGGCTTTAACCGATAATAAAAATCGTGCTAGTGCTGAGATTAGAAATATTTTTTCAAAGAAAAACGGCAACATGGCAGGATCAGGCTCGGTAAGTTGGTTATTTCAAAAAAAGGGGTATATCCTCGTCGATAAAACACAAGTAAAAGAAGATGATTTAATGACTGTTGTTTTAGAAGCCGGCGCGGAAGATTTAAAGTCTGACGACGAAAAGAATTTTGAAGTGTTTACTAAACCAGTTGATTTAGAAGCTGTAAAAAAAGCTCTCGAGAATAAAAAAATAAAATTTGAATCTGCAGAGGTAACTATGATTCCTACAACAACTGTCAAGGTTACAGGGTCTGATGCTAAGTTGCTTCTTGATTTAGTCGAGTCCTTAGAAGAGCATGAAGATGTGCAAAATGTTTATGCTAACTTCGA
>JBFMBJ010000136.1:0-3383 GCA_040755235.1 Candidatus Omnitrophota bacterium | reverse complement strand
AAAGATGTTTGCGCGCTTCAAAGTTTTGTGTCTCAACTCTTTTTTGCGCCACTTCAATAGAATGACTAATCCAAGGATGTTCAATGACTTGCCCTTCCTCTAATCCTAACTTATCCATTAATCCAATTAAGCGGTCTGAGCCAAAAAGACGCATCAAATCGTCTTCTAGGGAAATATAAAATCTGGAAGATCCCGGATCTCCTTGCCTGCCAGATCGACCGCGTAATTGATTATCAATGCGGCGCGCTTCATGGCGCTCTGTGCCCAAAACATGTAGTCCCCCAAGCTCGACAACTTTTTTGTGTTCCTGTTCTGTTTCTCTCTTTAAACTATCTAAAACTTTTTTATATTCTTCTTGATATTCTGGGCTTAAGGGATCAATATCAGCTTGTTTTAAAATATTTTTGGCTAAACTTGCAGGATTGCCACCTAATAAAATATCTGTTCCTCGACCAGCCATATTTGTGGCAATAGTTATTTGTTTAAATCTACCTGCCTGGGCAACAATATGTGCTTCTAATTCATGGTATTTTGCATTTAAAACTTGGTGTGGGATGCCCTGCATTTTTAAAAGATGGCTTAGATGCTCAGACTTATCAATAGAAATTGTACCCACCAGAACTGGTCTACCTAACTCATACCAATGCTTAATTTCATTAACCACGGCATTAAATTTTTCTTTTTGTGTTTTATAAATACCGTCGGCATAATTCTGACGAATAAGTTTGCGGTTAGTAGGAATAACTACGCAATCAAGTTTATAAATTTGCTTGAATTCTTCAGCTTCGGTAAAAGCAGTTCCGGTCATTCCGGAGAGTTTTTCATACATCCTAAAATAATTCTGGAAAGTAATAGTCGCTAAAGTCTGGTTCTCTCTTTCAATTTTTAAACCTTCTTTTGCCTCTACGGCCTGATGCAGGCCATCTGACCAGCGCCTGCCCGGCATTAAGCGGCCAGTAAATTCATCAACGATAATCACTTCACCATCTTTAACTACATAATCTACATCGTTTTTAAATAAATTATGTGCCCTTAAGGCTTGTATGGCATGATGGCGATATTCCATAGTTTCGATATCGTGTAAATTTTTTATACCCAAATAATTTGCAACTTTAGTTTCCCCGTCATCGGTTAAATGTACGGTGTGTGCTTTTTCATCGACGATAAAATCGTATCCTTTAGATAAATCCTCTCCTTTATATTTTGCTTCAATTTGTTCTTTTTCTAGAATAAATCTTCCTTTTAATTTTGGGACAACTTTATCTAAAGTATAATATTTATCTGTAGATTCTTCAGCGGGTCCTGAAATAATTAATGGGGTACGCGCTTCATCAACTAAAATTGAATCGACCTCATCGACGATGGCATAGAAAAATGGCCGTTGTACCATTTGACTTTTATGAATTACCATATTGTCTCTTAAGTAATCAAAACCAAATTCGTTATTTGTTCCATAGGTAATATCGCAATTGTAGGCCTGGCGCCTTTCTTGGGGGTCTAGATTGTGCTGAATAACCCCTACGTTTAAACCCAAGAAATTATAAATTGGGCCCATCCATTCAGAATCGCGGCGTGCCAAATAATCATTAACGGTAACAATATGTACGCCTTTACCTAAAAGTGCATTTAGATATGCCGGTAAAGTAGCCACAAGCGTTTTTCCTTCACCAGTTGCCATTTCAGAAATTTTACCTTCGTGTAAAACAATTCCCCCTAAAATCTGCACATCAAAATGTCGCATATTTACAGTGCGTTTTGCCGCTTCTCTCACACAGGCAAAAGCTTCGGGTAAAACACTTTCAAAAATTTTGTTACGTAATTCCTTAAGGCTAAAACGTATTTTTTCTTTCTCTTCAGGCAAAACGCTTTGAGAAAGATTCTCTTCTAACATTTCTATTTCATTTTGAAATTCTTTTGTTTTTTCTTGAAGCCTTTGGCGAAATTCTTCGGTTTTAGCACGTAATTCCTGATCTGATAAGGCACTAATCTTTGCCTCAAGGCCATTAACCAAGCTTACCAGAGAAACTATTTTTTTAATACTATCTGAAGAGGGAATTGGAATATCTTTGGTTAAATAAATATCAACCGGCGGATTTAGTTTTTTAATAAAATTTTGATTAGAATTTAAAATTAGGTTTGAAAATAAATTCATTTTTACCTTTGAAGCGCTTCTTTTTTTAGAAATCCTTCGATGAACATATCAATTTCTCCGTCTAAAACAGCTTGAGCATTGGAAGTTTCTATATCGGTACGATGATCCTTAACCATGTTGTAAGGGTGTAAAACGTAAGAGCGAATTTGCGAACCCCATTCGATCTTTAATTTTTGGCCGTATTGAGACTTTAATTCCTCTTCCCTTTCTTTAAGTTTTTTCTCGTAAAGTTTTGCACGTAATATTTTTAAAGCTACATGTTTATTTTGGTATTGTGAGCGTTCATTCTGACAGATTACAACAATCCCTGTGGGAATATGCGTAATACGCACTGCTGAATAAGTAGTATTTACGGATTGACCTCCTGGCCCAGATGAACAAAATACATCAACCCTTAAATCTGATTCTTTTAAATCTAGTTCTACATCATCTTCTATTTCGGCAATCACGTCCACTGATGCAAAAGAAGTATGTCTACGTTTATTAGAATCGAATGGCGAAATACGCACTAAACGATGCACGCCACGTTCGGATTTTAAATAGCCATAAGCATAAGCCCCTTCGATAAACAAAGTAACATTTTTAATACCGGCTTCCTCACCAGGCAACATATCTGTAATTTTAATTTTATAATTTTTGTTTTCTGCCCAGCGGCTGTACATACGTAAAAGCATCCCCACCCAATCACAAGATTCAGTGCCACCAGCCCCGGCATTAATACTTAAAATTGCGCTTTGTTTATCAAAGGGGCTACTTAATAAAGATTTAAATTCTAAAGAATCTATTTCTTTTAAAAGATCATCTAAATTCTTTTCTATTGGATTAACTAAATCGGAATCTTCTTGACGGGTGATTTCTATTAATTCTTTTATCTCTTTAATTTTATCAGAAAGTTCTTGCCAATTCTCTACAGCTAACTTTAATAATTTTAATTCCTGAACAGCTTTATTAGCCTGTAATTGATTCTCCCAAAAGTTTGCTTGGGACATCTGGTGATTAATTTGATCTATGCGCGTTTGTTTTTTATCTAGGTCAAAGATACCCCCTAAGTTCTTGGAGTTTTTTCTCTAATAATTCCTGTTTTTTACGGATATCTTCAAACATTTTTATCCTTTCTTAATTCCTTTTAAAACAAGATTGAATTCGTCTTTATTATCAGAAAATTCTATTGCGGCTTCTTCGTCTATTTGTTTATCTTTGATTAAATTTGCTAATGATTGCGAGAATGTCT
>JBFMBJ010000135.1:0-3422 GCA_040755235.1 Candidatus Omnitrophota bacterium | reverse complement strand
ACAGAAGACCTTTATTTAGACCCAATTGTTTTGCCAGTTAATGTGGCACAAGCGCAAATGATAAGCATACTAGAATCAATTAGAGAATTTAAAATTTTATCTGACCCAGCGCCCAAGACAATTGTCGGCTTAAGTAATGTTTCTCAAGGCACCTGCACTAGAAGCTTAATTAATAGGATATTTCTAACTATGGCTGTTAGTTATGGTTTAGATGGAGCAATACTTGATCCAAAAGATAAGGAGTTGGTGGATGCGGCTATCACAGCAGAATTAATTTTAAATAAACAAATTTATTGCGATTCATATTTAGAGGCATATAGAAAAAGATGATTTTTAGATTTATTAATAATTTAATGCATAAAAAAATATTTCGCGATATTTTTAAGTTTCACAGCCTTAAAGAAAGTTTTATTTTTGCAATTCGTGGAATTAGTTATTTATTTTTATTTCATCGTAATATGCGCCGGATTTTTTTATTAGGCATCTTAGCATTCCTTTTAGGGATTTATTTAGATTTAAGAAGATCGGAATTTATGATATTATTCTTAACTATCAGCATTGTCTTTATTGCCGAGATGTTTAATACTGCCATAGAATTAATCATCGATATGTTTACAGATAAATATCATGTAATGATAAAAATTATTAAAGATATCTCCGCAGCTGTTGTTTTAATCGCGTCTTTAAATGCCTTAGCCATAGGCTATATTCTTTTTTGGAAAAAAATTTTTAAATAAGATGAAAGACGGCGGCGTAACTCAGCCTGGCAGAGTAGTCGGCTCATACCCGATATGTCGGTGGTTCAAATCCACTCGCCGCCACTAAAATATTAGCGATATTTTATCCGCCAGTAAAAATAAATTTTATTTTTAGTAAAATATGTTATTATATAAGAAAGGGGAAATAGATTATGAAAAAAAATATTGTTTTATTTTTAGCGTTTGCTTTATTGATGCCTGTAGTTTCCTATGCCGCCAGCATTAGTGGTGCAGAAACAACCCTCGGTGCTTCCAAAGAAACCCCAAGATTTTTTAGTCTCAAAAGATTAGCTATTGGCGTTGATAATGATTGGGTATTTAATAGAGATTTAAAAGTAAGTAGCTATGCAAAATATCTCGATACAACTTCTCTTATTAATCTTGGCGGTGTTAATTTTCCTATTAGACAAATCTCATACACATCAATAGATAATACCTACACTAAACCAAAAATAGATAGAATGTATCTAACCACAGCAAAAATAAGCTACGCTTTATTTAAAAATTTAGATATTTTTATTAAATTAGGCAGGGCAAATTTAAAATTAAAAGATGAAAGTTTTACAGGTAGAGTCAATGATCTCATAAACTATACACAATTTGGCGTTGCTATTACTCCTGCAATGCCCATAGATAATGGTAATATTGATTATGACATTGATAATAGTTTTGTTTGGGGAGTTGGATTCAAGGCTACCTATGACTTACCTAAAAATTGGTCAGTGGGTATGGATGCTCAATATTTAAGACACAAACATGATTATGATGCTTCTAGCTCAATAATGTTTTTTGGAGGAGGGGTGGGTTTTGGAGAAGATTATGAAACATATAGCGGAACATTAACTATTTACGAATGGCAAATTGCTCCATATATTGCTAAAAAAATTAAAAATTTTACTCCTTATTTAGGTTTTAAATATTCTGATTTAAGAATAAAAGATCATTCTCAAGTAGGATTTAAATATCTTTTTTTCTCAGCGCCATTTGTCACGCCGCAGGTAGATGTAGGTTCTGGAAACTATACAATTAAAAAATATAGAACTGAAGATAATTTTGGTCCATTTGTTGGCTTAGATTATAATATTACTAAAAACTTAAAGCTAAATATTGAAGGTAGATTTGTTGATGAAACTGCAATGAGTTGTAATATTAGTTATAAATTCTAATTTATTAAATATTTAAATTTGAAATAATCGAAAATGAAAATAAAAAAATCTTTTCTACTTATATTATTTTTTGCTTTTGCATTTTCTTTTAATGCTTTCGCAGGAAAAATCTCTTACGATAAAGGTGGTACAAAATATACCATTCCCTGGGGTAAAGCTTACGATTATACTAATATTTTGGTTACGCGCGTAGTTAATATAAATAGCTTACAGTTAGAAACAGGAGAAAGATTAGTTTTAATCGGAGTGGAGCCAATAACTGAGTTTAACGAAGAGGCCCTCGATTTTTTAAATAATTTAGTTAAAGGTAAAAGAATTCAGCTTGAATTTGATGAAAAAAGATATGATAGCGAGGGAAGAATTTTAGCTTACGCCTATTTAGTTGATAATGATTTATTTATTAATAAAGAAATTATTAATGAGGGGTTTGGTAGGGCTTATGCAACTCTACCAAATGTTAGATATAATGAAGTCTTTTTAAAAGCAGAAAAAGAAGCTAGGGATTCAAAAACTGGCCTCTGGAATCAATAAAAAATCCCATCTTGCTACAAGAACAATTCAGAAAAACAATTCAAAAACACCAGATGTTAGAATCTGGCGATAGCCTTTTAGTGGGCGTATCTGGGGGCCCGGATTCAGTTTGCCTAGTGCATCTTTTAAATTCCTTAAAAAAAGAATTAAATTTAAAAATTTTTGTTGCGCATTTAGATCATTGCTTAAGAAAAGACTCTCATAAAGATCTTTTATTTGTAAAAAACTTATCCTCTAGATTAAATCTTAACTTTATAAGCGAATCTATCAATGTAGGAAACTTTACTAAAGACAATTCCCTAGAAGAAGCGGCACGTAAAATACGTTTCGATTTTTTCTTTAGACGCGCAAAAAAATTAAAAATAAAAAAAATTGTCTTGGGTCATAATCTCGACGATCAAGCAGAAACTGTTTTGATGCGTTTGATTCGAGGGGCGGGCCTACTAGGCTTAAGTGCAATAGCGCCAGTTAAAAAAATAAATAATTTTTTTATTCTACGGCCTTTACTTAGTATAAAAAGAAAAGATATAGAAAAATATTTAAAGAAAAATAAAATCAAGTATCATCTTGATTATACAAATAAAGATATCCTATTCTTTAGAAATAAAATTCGTCAAGAATTATTACCGCTTCTAGAAAAAAAATATAACACAAAGATTAAAGAAATTTTAGCCAATACGAGAGATAATATCGCGTTGGATTACGAATATCTATCTTTATTAACACAAGATGCATTTAAAAAATGTATAAAATATAATAGAAAACACGAAATAAAAATCGATTTAAGCAAATTTTTAAGATTACATCCGAGTTTACAAAGGATGGTTTTACGCCGCTGTCTTCAACAACTATGTGGCAACACCCGTCGTTTTGATGCCCAGCATATAAAAGAATTAAATTCTTTAATTTACGAGCGTCCTTACAATTCATTTGTAGATTTACCGCAAAATATTTCTGTTATTAAAAA
>JBFMBJ010000134.1:0-3470 GCA_040755235.1 Candidatus Omnitrophota bacterium | reverse complement strand
AAGGGAAGAAATATCAGACCCTTCTTGGTGTAACTGGCTCAGGAAAAACTTTTACTCTTGCTAATGTTATTGCAAAAATAAATAAACCAATTCTAGTAATTTCGCATAATAAAACCTTAGCTGCACAGCTTTATTCTGAGTTTAAAGAATTTTTTCCCAATAATGCAGTTGAATACTTCGTCAGTTACTACGATTATTACCAGCCTGAAGCTTATATCCCACATACAGATACTTATATTGAAAAAGACGCATCTATTAATGATCGCTTAGATCGTTTGCGTTTATCTGCGACTAGTTCTCTTTTGTCAAGGCGCGATGTAATTATTGTGGCTTCTGTGTCTTGTATTTATAATTTAGGTTCTCCCGAAGACTACCAAGAACAATTAGTCGTTCTAGAAAAAAACCAAGTTATTGATCGCGATATAGTTTTAAAACAATTGATAGAAATCCAATATGAACGTAATGATTATGAATTTGTGCGTGGAAAAATCAGAGTTCGTGGTGATACATTAGAAGTTTACCCTGCCTATGAAGAAAAATTTATTCGTATTGAATTCTTAGATGATGCAATCAAAAATATTTCTGAAGTAGAACCTGTATCTGGTAAAATTATTAACTCTTTAGAAAAAGTTGTTATCTATCCAGCTAAACACTTTATCGTTTCTAGCTCTAGAATTAATCAGGCATTAAAAACAATCGAACTTGAATTAAAAGAACGCTTGGCTAATCTTGAAAAACATGGAAAAATCGTTGAGGCGCAACGTCTTGAATCACGCACAAAGTATGATATGGAGATGTTAAAAGAGATCGGATATTGTCATGGCATAGAAAATTACTCAAAACACTTATCCAATAGACCTAGCGGATCGCGTCCAAGTTGCTTACTTGATTATTTTCCCAAAGATTTCCTAATAATTATTGATGAATCTCATGTAACAGTTCCGCAAATTCGCGGTATGTACGAAGGAGATAAGGCACGTAAAGAAATTCTTGTGGAATATGGTTTTAGGCTACCATCTTGCTTAGATAATCGGCCGTTAAAATTTGATGAATTCCAAAATTTAGTTAATCAAGTTATCTTTGTTTCTGCAACACCTAATGAATTTGAAATTAAAAAAAGTAAAGAAGAGGTTGTGGAACAAATTATTAGACCTACTGGATTAGTTGATCCAGAAATTATAATTCGGCCGATTAGGGGACAGATCGAAGATTTAATCAAAGAAATCAAAAATCGTGCTAAAATTAATGAGCGTACTCTCGTTACAACATTAACTAAAAGAATGGCTGAAGACCTGTCTTTATTTTTACAGGAAAAAGGCCTAAAAGTAAAATATTTGCATTCAGAAATCCAAACTATCGAACGCACAAAAATACTAAAAGAACTACGTCTTAAAAAATTTGACTGCCTGGTAGGAATAAATCTTTTACGTGAAGGCCTAGATTTACCCGAGGTTTCGTTAGTCGTAATTTTAGATGCAGATAAAGAAGGTTTTTTACGTTCGCAACAAAGTCTAATCCAAGTTGCCGGAAGAGCCGCGCGAAATATTAATGGCACTGTTATTATGTATGCGGATACTGTAACTCGCTCTATGAGAAATGCAATTAATGAATCGAATCGCCGTCGAGAAATACAGCTAGATTTTAATAAAAGATATAAAATTAAGCCATCTAATATTAAAAAGGCAATCCACGATAGCATTGAAATGGAAAATGAGGCGCAAAATTTAGTTTTAGAAGTAGCTGGAGAATCCAAAGAGGAACACGAATTGAATAATTATATCAGCGAGCTAGAATATCAAATGTCTTTGGCAGCGCGCAATTTACAATTTGAAAAAGCTGCTCAACTGCGCGATAAAATTAAGGAATTAAAACACTAAATAAAGATATGATTACGCCGATTAAAAATCAGATTACATAGATTAAAACAAGTAGTATTTATCTGTGTAATCTCTTTAAAAATCTGTGTAATCAAAAATAAATTAGATAATTAAAAAACATGGATGAAGGAAATTTAAGAATTTTTAAGCCCGAAAAAGATTTATTAAATACTAAAATAATTGGTAAAAAGATTTACTATTTTGATTTAATAAGTTCCACTAATGATTTAGCATATTCATTTGCGCAAAACGGCCACAAAGAGGGTGAGGTCTTTGTAGCTAAAGGACAAACTCAAGGAAAAGGTCGATTAGGGCGCAAGTGGATATCGATTTACGATAAAGGGCTTTATTTTTCTATAATTTTAAGGCCGGATATCTTGCCTTCGGATTCACCAAAAATTACCCTTTTAATAGCTATGGCTTTAGTAAAGGCGCTGGGTAAAATAACGTCTGATAATTTTTCTATACGCTGGCCAAATGATATTTTAATAAATAATAAAAAAATAGCAGGAATTTTAACAGAACTAAATGCCCAAGCAAATAAAACAAAATTTATTATTGCAGGTATTGGCATTAATATAAATATGAAAAAAAATGAACTTTGTGAAAATGCAAGTAGTTTATCCGAAGAATTTAAAAAAGAATTCGCGCTAAATCAAGTATTGGAAGCTTTGTTAAAAGAGATTGATCAATACTATTGCTTGATGAAAAAGAAGGGTTTTGGTAAGATAATAGAAGAATCTAAAAACTATTCTTTGCTACTTGGGAAAAGAATAAAAGTTAAGCTTCCGAATCAGGAAATTCATGGACAGGCCATCGATATAAATAAAGATGGTGCGATTATAATCAGACAAGACAATGGTTTCCTAAAAACAGTAAATGCGGGAGATATAATAATAATCCGTTAAAATGAATAAAAAATTATTGGCGATAGATGTGGGTAATACCAATATTAATTTTGGCTTATTTTCCAATGGCCATTTAATAAAAAAATTTATTATCCCCACTAATAAATATAATTTTAAATTAATAAAAATTAATAAAGCCTTATTTGATGATGTTATTATTTGTAGCGTAGTTCCAAAAATTACTAAAATTTTAGAATTAGATTTTAAAAAATTAGATAAAAAACCTCTAGTTTTAGGTAAAAATCTTGCTGTACCGATAAAAAATTTATACCGTAAACCAAAAGAGGTCGGACAGGACCGCTTAGTTAATGCTTATGCTGGAATAAAACTTTATGGTAAGCCTTTAATTGCCATTGATTTTGGTACGGCGATTACCTTTGATATTATTTCTAAAAATAAAGAATATTTAGGCGGCATGATTTTACCGGGCCTAAATTTATCATTGGAAGCATTAAATAAATATACAGCGCTGCTTCCAAGAATAAAACTAGAAGCACCAAGAGAATTTATAGGAAGAGATACAAAAAATAGTATGCTTTCTGGAATAATATACGGTTTTTCTAGCCTAACCGATGATTTAATAGTTAGAATTAAAGAAAAAATTGGTAAAAATGCTTTAGTTATTGGAACGGGCGGAAATATTAATTTAATTGGTAAATACTGCAGAAAAATTGATATAATAGAT
>JBFMBJ010000133.1:0-3484 GCA_040755235.1 Candidatus Omnitrophota bacterium | reverse complement strand
TTGGAAGATATGCGTAAAAATTGTTCAAAAATCAGCCATCCTAATTCATCTATTGAAATAGCAAAATTAATTTTAAGTACATGTTAAACTTTATTATTTATAAAATTGGCCAAGCGATTACACTTTGCCTGCCTACAAAAATTGCATATAAGCTTGCTATTTTTATTTCTGACTTGCATTTTAAAACTTCAAAAAAAGATAGAATTTCAGTAATTAATAATCTAAAAATCATCTTCCCGGAAAAAAATTATGATGAAATTTTTAATTTAAGCCGTGAGGTATTTAGAAATTTTGGTAAATACTTGGTTGATTTTTTTTCATTCTCTAAATTAAATAAAGATTATTTAAAAAAATATGTTTCTATAGAAGGTAAAGAGAATTTAGATAGTGCATTAAGTCAAAATAAAGGCGTAATTGCTTTAACTGCCCATATCGGTAACTGGGAATTAGGTGGGGTAGTCATGGCTTTAGCGGGCTATCCAACTTACGCAATTGCATTACCTCATAAAAATATCTGGGTAAATAGATTTTTTAACCGACAAAGAGAAAGTAAGGGACTTAAAGTTATTCCCTTAAACGGAGCAGTTGCCCATCAGTGTTTAAATAAATTAAAAAGTAATAATATTGTATGCATTGCGGGTGATCGTGATTTTACACAAAATGGCATAATCCTTGATTTCTTTAGAAAACCCACGCTTATACCTAGAGGGGCAGCTAGCTTTTCCTTGATAACAGGTACACCAATAATTCCCGGCTTTATGATTAGAAATCCTGATGATACCTTTAAATTAATCTTAGAAAAACCTATCGAATTCATTTCTACTGGTGATAGAGAGGTTGATACAAAAGAATTAACAAAAAAATATCTTTTAATTTTTGAGAAATATATAAAAACATACCCGGAACAATGGTATATGTTTAGAGAATTCTGGTTACAATGAAAACTTGCATTCTAATTCCAACTTATAACGAAGAAAAATCAATTGGGCAATTGATAAAACAAATCAAAACCCAGAATTTTGATGTTTTGGTTATAGATGATGGCTCAAAAGATAAAACTAAAGATATTGCTATAAAAGAAGGCGCCATTGTTTTAGAAAATAAAATTAATTTAGGCAAGGGTGCGTCGTTACGTAAAGGATTTGAATATTTGTTAAGTAAAGATTACGATCTGGCTATTATAATGGACGGCGATGGCCAACATAGCCCAGATGATATTAATAAATTTATCCTAAAAGCCAATGATCCACAAATAGGTATTGTAATTGGAAATAGATTGTTAAAACCAAAAAATATGCCTTTTGTGCGCCTTCTAACTAATAAGCTTATGTCTGTATGGATTTCTAAATTATGTAAACAAAATATTCCAGACAGCCAATGTGGATACCGGCTTATTAAAAAGGATGTTTTAAATAGAATCAGGCTAAAAAGCCAAAATTTCGAAATTGAATCCGAACTATTAATTGAGGCCGCACGTTCCGGTTTTAAGATAGATTCTGTGCCTATTGCAAGTATTTATCAAAATCATAAAAGTAGGATCAATCCAATCCTTGATACAATTCGTTTCATTAAATTTATTTTTAATAAATTATGAACTTTGAGACTTTAAGAAAAGAAATGGTAGAAAATCAACTTATTCCACGCGGGATAAAAAATGATCTGGTGCTTAAGGCATTTAGTAAAGTAGAGCGCCATAAATTTGTCAAAGAAGAATTAGTTAATAATAGTTATGATGACTATCCTTTACCGATCGAAGAGGGCCAAACTATTTCTCAACCCTTTATGGTTGCTTTGATGACCGAGTGTTTAAATCCAATGAATACTGATCGTATTTTAGAAATCGGTACTGGATCTGGATATCAAACAGCAATCTTAGCAGAAATTGCTAAAGAAGTTTATTCTGTAGAAAGATTCCAGAAATTGGCAGAAAAAGCCCAAGGAGTGCTTTCTAATTTAGAATACAAAAATATTCATATAAAAGTTGGTGATGGAACACTTGGCTGGGAAGAATTTGCGCCCTACGATGGCATTATTGTCACTGCAGCAAGCCCCGACATACCCGAGCCTTTGATTTCACAATTAAAGGATGAAGGAAAGCTAGTTATTCCTTTAAATAGTGGTTTTAATCAAACCTTAACTATTGTAGAAAAAGATAAAGAAAATTTAAAAACTACTCAAATCTGTAGTTGCGTTTTCGTTCCTTTAGTGGGAAAATACGGATACACACAATAAAAATGTACCCCGTTAGAAATATATCTAAAGGGGGAACTAGTATATATAAGAAAAGGAGTTAAAAAGAAAGGAAATTTCTAACAGAGTGGATAAAGAACTTATAATAATTTTAACTGGAGCGGCACCGATAGCTGAATTAAGAGGAGCTATTCCTTTGGCGCTTAGTTTTGGAATACCTCCATTAAAAGCTTTTATGCTTTCTATAGCGGGTAATCTTCTAATAATAATTCCAGTTTTATGTTTACTTAATCCTATTTCTGAAAAATTAAGGCATTTTAAATTGTGGAGCAGATTTTTTGACTGGGTTTTTGAAAAAACTAAAAAGAAGTCAAATTTAATTCAAAAATACGAAGCACTTGGGCTTTGTTTATTTGTAGCTATACCTCTGCCAATGACCGGTGCTTGGTCAGGATGCATTGCCGCATCTTTATTTAAAATAAGATTTCGCTATGCATTTTTGGCAATAAGCATGGGTGTAATTTTGGCAGGAATCATAGTATTAGCTGTTTGCTTAACAGGCATAGAGACTTTTAAAATATTTGTCAAATGATTCATATTTATACCGGAAACGGAAAAGGAAAATCCACTGCTTGTTTTGGCCTTGCCTTAAGAGCAGCTGGCCGAGGTTTTAAAATCTATATTGGCCAATTTATTAAAGGAGGGTGTTTTGGCGAGCATTTTGCTTTAAGAAAAATTAAAAATATAAAAATTGAGCAATTTGGAAAGGGTTGTTTTATTAAAAAAAATCCTACCAAAAAAGATATAGATTTCGCACATAATGGCCTATTGAAAATACAAAAAATAATACAAGAAAAAAAATATAATATGGTAATTTTAGATGAAATTAATGTAGCACTACATTTTAAACTTTTAAAATTAAAAGATGTTGTAGGGTTAATTAAAAATACACCAAAAAATATTGAGCTAGTTTTAACTGGACGCTATGCACCGTCAGATTTAATTACTTTAGCTGATTATGTCACCAAAATGTGCGAAATAAAACACCCTTTTCAAAAAAATATTTTGGCCCGTAAAGGCATTGAATATTAAATAGAAATTTCAAAAAATATTGACAGAAATAAAGAATATAGTTATAATATTTATATAATTAATAGATATGGGTAAGGGAAGTTCTGTGAACTCGCTTGTATAGTGAGAAATCAGACACAGTCCCGCTGCTGTAAGGAAGGACGAAAACCACAAAATACCACTATCTCGAATATTTGGGATGGGAAGGTGTGGCAAGTAGAAA
>JBFMBJ010000132.1:0-3487 GCA_040755235.1 Candidatus Omnitrophota bacterium | reverse complement strand
CGAAAGCAAGAAAGGGGGCTTATTAAAGGAGGAGCTATGGGAAAACGTTCTCGTCGAGCAAGATTATCGTGGCGTTCAAAAAAAGCCAATAAAGGCAAGAAGCCATGTTTAGGTAAAGGTTAATCTAAAACTATGGTTTTATTTTGGATTTTAAGCGCTACTATTTTAGTAAGTCTTATCTCTTTAGTGGGGATTTTTAGTTTTGCTTTTAAAAATGACTTGTTTAAGAGAATACTCCTTTTGTTAGTAGGTTTTTCTGCAGGGAGCATGATTGGGGCAAGTTTTTTTCATCTTTTACCTGAAGCCTTAGAGCATGCGAAAGATACAGATATATTTTTGTATCTGGTATCAGGATTTACTTTATTTTTTCTCTTAGAGAGGTATTTCTATTGGCGTCATTGTCATGAGGGAAAGTGCGAAGTACATTCTTTTGTTTATCTTAATCTCTTGGGCGATGGAATGCATAATTTTATAGATGGTATGATTATCGCCGCAGGATTTGTAACAGATATAAAAATAGGGCTTATTACAACCTTGGCAGTTATTTCTCATGAAATCCCTCAAGAAATGGGAGATTTTGCAGTTTTAGTTTTTGGGGGGTTAGCTAAATCAAAGGCGCTATTTTATAATTTTCTTTCTGCCTTAACTGCAGTAATGGGGGCTTTGTTAGGATATTTTGTTTCTGAAAAAATACATGGCTTTTCTAATTTTTTGTTACCTTTTGCCTGTGGAGGGTTTATTTATATTGCTAGTTCAGATTTAATTCCACAATTACATCATCAGGCCGAAAATAAAAAATCAAATCTACCGCTTTTATTTTTTATCTTAGGAATTTTACTAATGTTTTTTTTAAGAGGAACACATGCGCATGTTTAAAATTATCATAGCTAATAAATCTTAAGGAGGAAAAGAGATGAAAAAGAGAATTTTTTTAATTCTTATAGCATTTTTTTCTTTTATTCAGATAGGTTTTGCAGCAGGTATTAATGGCGCGCAAACTCACGGAAAAAATAAGGTTAGCATAGGCCTAGAGCAGGAATTTGTTTTTGACCGGAATCTAGAAAGAGATCCTTGGTCCTACTCGAGGGTTTGGTATGTTCCAGCAGCTCCTGTAATCGGCCGACTTATCTATGAATTTAAACCTACGACTTCGGAAGTAAATAAACTCTATCGAACTCTAATAAAGGTAAGTTATGGGCTTTTGGATAATTTAGATATTTATGTAAAATTAGGTACAAGTGATACTCAAATAAGGCAAAATTATGATGGCTTGGTAGGGGGATTTCCGATGTCTTCTTTAGGAGGAGGTTTTAATTATAGAACTGAAGGACCTACTTTTGTTTATGGAGGCGGTATTAAAGCTACCTACGATTTAACCAAAGGCTGGTTTGTTGGTTGTGATGCACAATACTTAACTTCTAAAAGCGACTATTATCTTTCGAATATAGCCACTGTGCAAATACTAGGATTAGGAATATTAGATAGCGTTGAAAGCTATAGAGGCGAACTGCTCTTTCAAGAATGGCATGTCGCTCCTTATTTAGCGAAAAAAATCGGAAAATTTAGCCCTTATTTAGGCCTGCGCTATTCGGATTCTAAAATTAGAGACCGCTCGCGTATTGCAGCGCAGAATGCTTTTTTAGATATGCAATTTTTTCTACCTGATCTTTCTCAGTCTAGCTATAGCCATCGATATAAAGCAGAAAATAACCTAGGTATTTTTTTCGGTACGGATTATAAGGTTAATAAAAATTGGACCCTAAACTTAGAAGCACATTTCCGGGATGAATATGTCATAAATTTTAGCGGGACTTATAGCTTTGGCGGCAGGGATATAAAAGAAAAAGAAATTGATGCAGCTAGCGGCCTAACTGAGACCCAAGGCAAAGATAAATTTGGTATAGGCTTAGAACAGGAATTTCTTTTTGACAAAGAATTAGAAAAGAAGCCACAGGTATTTAATAGGGTGATTACGCCACTCATAAACCCAGGCTTTATCCCTGGCCCTGGTCCGTTTCGGCCATTCTTAGCGATGGCAGAACTTAATTTTACTTCTTTTAAAGTAAATAAATCATATGATACTTTGTTAAAATTAAATTATGGAGTATTGGATGATTTAGATGTTTTTGTTAAATTAGGCACACGCGACACAGAATTACGCAATAGCTACAATGGTATGTGGACTGGTACTGTACCGGTACTTGGATTTATTCAGATACCTATTGGCGGAGATATGAAAATCTATTCTCAAGACCCGGTTTTTGTTTATGGCGGCGGAATAAAAGCAAAACATGAATTTAAACAAGGATGGATTGTTGGTTGTGAGGCCCAATATTTAAGAAGTAAAAATGAATACGCATCAGAAAATTCACTTTTATTTACTATGCCCGGTCTTGGCGTTGGCCAACCACTTTATGGTTTTGAGAAATGGGAAGGTACACTTACTTTTCAAGAATGGCATGTCGCTCCTTATTTAGCGAAAAAAATCGGAAAATTTAGCCCTTATTTAGGCCTGCGCTATTCGGATTTACATATTACTGACAAACCTCGCTCTGGCCTATACTCTACTTTGGTAAGCGTTCCTTTAGGATTAGTTGGAGGACTTTATCGAGAAGAGGATACCTATTACAAAACAAAACTTAAGGCTGAAGACAATCTAGGAATATTTTTCGGTACAGATTATAAAATTACCAAAAATTTGAGTTTAAATGTAGAAGCGCATTTGTTGGATGAATATGCCTTAAAATTTGGCGGCACATTAAAGTTTTAAGGTTCTAATATTAATAAGAATTTTTATTTATATGCATAGCTCTATCTGGATTCTCTTAATTTCTACAGCCTCAATTGCTTTCCTGCATGCACTTGCCCCGGACCATTGGATGCCTTTTTCTGTTATTGCTAAAGCGCAAAATTGGTCAAGGCCCAAACTTTTTTGGGTAACTTTGATATCTGGAATAGGCCATGTGGGAATTTCCTTTGTAGTTAGTGCTATCGCCATATTGCTAGGATTTAGTATTTCTAAACTAAAAAATATTGAAGGACATCGTGGCGAGATTGCGCTTTGGCTTTTGGTTGGTTTCGGTATAGCTTATATGCTTTGGGGTATAAAAAAGGCAAAAAAAAAGAATCAAGCAGAAAATTTTAAAAAAGCAGATATTGTAGCAATTTGGACAATATTTGCGATATTTGTATTGGGGCCTTGTGAATCACTGGTGCCTTTAGTATTTTTGGGTTATAGTTCAGCTGGTTGGATGGGAGTACTAAGCGTAAGTTTAATTTTTTCTTTAATTACGATAATGATGATGTTAGTGCAGACTTTTTTGGCTTTTAAGGGAATACAATTGATTAAAAATGATATTCTCCACCGATACTCACATGCCTTTGCCGGTTTAGTTATCGCCTTGACCGGGATATTGGTTTTATTATTAGGGATATAATAATTTTTCTTGACAAATAAATTTTAATGTGTTACTATTGAAAATCATTT
>JBFMBJ010000131.1:0-3524 GCA_040755235.1 Candidatus Omnitrophota bacterium | reverse complement strand
TAGAACCTACGGAAGGACTAGTAGTTATAGACGTAAATAGCGGCAGATTTAAAAAGAAAATAAATCAAGAAGAAATGGCTTTTCGGGTAAATTCTGAAGCGGCGCATGAAGTAGCACATCAGTTACGCTTACGCGATTTAGGTGGTATAATTGTAATTGATTTTATTGATATGCAATATCAAAAACATCGCCAGGAAGTCCTAAGGATATTAAAAGAAGGTTTTGATCAAGATCGGGCAAATACCGAAGTTTTAGGTATATCCAAATTAGGCCTAGTGGAAATGACGCGAGAAAGAGTGCACCGGACCATAGAATCAATGTCTTATCATGAATGTCCGCATTGTCACGGAAAAGGCAAGGTTAAGTCCGTTTCTACTATTGCCATCGGTATTTTAAGGGATCTAAAAGAAATGTTACAGGTTTCTGGTAAAGAAAGAAAACAAAATTTAGAAATTTTATGTCATCCGGATGTAGCCAGTTATATACTAAATTTTAATAAGAATAATATCCTAACCTTAGAGAGGCGTTTCCGCACAAAAATTCAAATTAAGCCGCAAGACAATTTCCACATAGAAGAAACAAAGATCGCTTGACGCTAAAGCGTCTTTTGTGTTAAAATAATAAATTAATCGTTAAGTGAAACTATGACTTACGGACGGAATTTTATGACGTAAGTCATTTTAGTTGAACTTACCCAGCACTTATTTTTGAAAAAGTGCTTAAGGTGCAACAAGGGGAAAATTTATAAATTTTATAATCCAGCATAGCTATAAAAATAAGTACTGGGTTAATTCGCCCCCACCGTTTTGATTCGCTTTGCGAATGCAAAACGAATCAGTGGGGGCTCATTAAAGGAGTAAAATATGTATGCAATTCTAGAAGTTGGTTCAAAGCAATACAAAGTTCAAGAGGGCGATTCAATTGAAGTAGAAAAGATTGAAACTAAGCAAAAAAGTGTGACTTTAGATAAAGTTCTTTTAGTTTCCGATAAAACTAAATTAGAAATCGGTAAGCCTTATTTAAAGAGCGTTTTAGTTACTGCAGATATAGTTTCACAAATGAGGGGTCCAAAGACAATTTGTTATAAGTATCGCCGTAGAAAATCAAGCGAAAGAACAATTGGTCATCGTCAAAATTTGACCCGCCTTAAGATTAAAGAAATAAAGATAGGTTAGTTTTTCTAAATGTTCATTGATACAGCAAAAATATACGTTAAAGCGGGCAATGGCGGAAAAGGATGCTTTAGTTTTTATCGAGATAAGCTTATCCGAGAAGGTCGTCCAGATGGTGGAGATGGTGGCGATGGTGGCAATGTAGTGATAGTAGCAGATAAAAATCTTTTTACGCTCTTAGATTTTCAGTTTAATCGCCATTTTTCGGCACCTAAAGGTGACAATGCCTCTAGTAATAATAAAACAGGTAAGCGTGGTGCAGATTTAGTTATTCGTGTACCTATAGGGACATTGGTAACTGATTTTAGGACTAATTGTTTTTTGCGTGATCTCAACGAGGATAAACAGGAATTAATCGTTGCCAAAGGTGGCCGAGGTGGCATAGGTAATAAAAAATTAAAAAATAGAGCAACTGATGGGCAGGTCGGCGAAGAAAAAGAATTAATTCTAGATTTAAAATTAATTGCTGATGTTGGTATTATAGGTTTTCCTAATGCTGGAAAATCTACCTTGATTTCTAAAATTTCAAACGCACATCCAAAAATAGCAAATTACCCCTTTACTACAAAAGCTCCTATTTTGGGTGTAGTGCAAAGAGAAGATTTTGAATTTATCGTTACGGATATCCCGGGTTTAATCGAAGGTTCTCATGAAGGCAAAGGCCTAGGAGATAAATTTCTTCGCCACGTCGAGCGAACAAAAATTTTAGTTCATTTAATAGATATGTCAGGACTCCAAGGCAGAGATCCCATTGAAGACTACAGAAACATCAATAATGAATTAAAGTTTTATAATATAGAGCTTGTAAAAAAACCGCAAATTGTAGTAGCAAATAAAATGGATTTGGAGCAAAGCAAAAAAAACCTAATTAGGTTTAAAAAAGAAATAAAGCATAAGATTTTAGCAATTTCGGCACTTAATAGCGAAGGGCTGGGTGAGTTAATTGAAACAATTAGAAAAAAATTATAAAAAGGTTGTTATAAAAATTGGCTCAAGTATTTTAACTAAAGAAGGTGCTCTTAATTTGGAACAATTTAAAAAAATTGTTGAGCAAATTAAGGAGCTAGTTAGTAAAAATAAAGAGATTATTCTTGTTTCTTCAGGTGCAATTGCCGCGGGTATGTCTTTATTGGGTCTAAAAAATAGGCCAACAAAATTACAAGAATTACAGGCTGTGGCAAGTATTGGGCAAGGTAAATTAATGCAAGTTTATGCTCAACTTTTTAAAGAGAAAAATCTTTTATGCGCACAAGTTTTACTTACTTGGGATGATTTTGATAACAGAGTGCGTTACTTGAATGCAAAAAATACACTGCTTACTTTATTAAAACACAAAACTATTCCTATCATTAACGAAAATGATACAGTTTCTACAGATGAAATAAAATTTGGAGATAATGATCGCTTGTCTAGCTTAGTTGCTGTGGCTGTCAAAGCAGATTTATTGATTAATCTTTCGGATGTCGAGGGATTAAAAGGCCCAGACGGAGTAATCAGTTGTGTAAGTAAAATTACTTCGGAAATAAAAAAATTAGCCTCTGGAACTAATAAGCAAATTTCTGTGGGCGGGATGCTTTCAAAACTGGAAGCAGCAGCTATTGCAAACAATAGCGGTGTACCTTGTGTGATTGCTGATGGTAAAAAGGAAAACATACTAATAAAAATAATTTTAGAAAACCAGGGTTATGGAACAATATTTTTACCCTCAGGAAAACTTGGAGCAAGGGCTTGTTGGATTGCTTTTGGAACAAAGGTTAAAGGTAAAATTATAGTAGACGAAGGTGCTAAAACCGCACTTATAGAAAAACATAAAAGCCTTTTGTGTCCGGGAATCATTTCTTTAGAAGGCAAATTTCAAAAAGGCGATATTGCAAGTATTTTAGATACGAATGGTAAGGAATTTAGCCGTGGACGGGTTAATTTTTCATCTGGTGAATTAGAAAAAACTAAAGGTAAACGTATAGCAAAAGAAGTTATTCATCGTGATGACTTAGTAATTTTATAAATTATGAATAAAAAAATTACAAATAAGATTATTAAATTATTAAAAGAGGCAAAAAAGGCTAGTTACGAATTAACAAAGCTTTCTTCTGATAAAAAAAATGAAATTTTGCGTTCAATGTCACAGGTTCTATCGGCAGATAAGGCTTTAATTATAGAAGCAAACAAAAAGGATTTAATAATTGCTAAACAAAAAAAACTTTCCAATGCCTTTATTGATCGCTTAACACTTACCGATAAACGTATAGAATCAATGGCTAAGTCATTGAGCGATTTAGCAAATTTAGAGGATCCAGTTGGTAGTATTATTAAAGAGTATTCGCGCCCTAACGGACTTTTGATTAAAAAAGT
>JBFMBJ010000130.1:0-3524 GCA_040755235.1 Candidatus Omnitrophota bacterium | reverse complement strand
TACTGACACCTGCCCGAATGGAAACAAGTCAAAACCACTAATTTGTAGGCTTTCTACAAACTCAACGGGCTTTCCGTTGACCTTCTTGGTTGTTGATGTTCCCATTGCCCTTTGGCTTGTCTCCAGCATTACTCCTGCTTTCGCTAATGCAATATAGTCCTTTCCTGCTTGTGTCCCTACAAAAGTTAATGATGGTATGCTTACTATACCATTATCACTTATTATAATTTCATTTATTTTTGCTACTACATCTCGACCTGAAAAACTATTACTCTCATTATCAGGATGATTAGCACACATTACTACTCCACCCCATTTAGCAATTTCATTCAAACGATTAACTTCTGGCTTTAACACCTCAATCGGATATATCCGATTGTTCTCATTTATTACCCCTGCTTTTTGCACTACATCTATCTTTGCCTTAACCTCAACCATCTCACCTTTTTTATCTACAACCTCATTAAGAATATCTACCTTAAATCGTAATGTTTCGTCCAATCGATGAGGTTTAATCTGCTGTATAGTTTCAGTCTTTTTCTCATAGCCTTTCATTTTCTTTTTTAGCTCCTCTGGTAATGCTTTGTCTAATGGTTCGTCTGCATTATAGGTTACCTCTATCCCAAACTTAATCTCTGCCCTCGTTATCCTTTCCCACACAACCTGTTGTTCTTCTTTTGTATATCCACCCGCTTCTCGATTATCTGCACTGGCAAATCTAACTTTAGCATTTCTTGCGTGTGTCTCTGTGTCCAGCGGATAACGATAATTTACTGGGTCAGCAAATTCATCATCACTTACATCTGCATACTGACCAGGCTTCGTGAGGTTACCGCCTTCTTTAATTCCTATCTTGTATTTCTTGCTTCTTGTTTCCTGTTCTTTTCCTAATCGTTCTCTTTCCTTCTCATCATATCCGCCTTGCTCATTTAACCATAATATATCCTTCTTCTTTTCGTTAATCTCTTTAATCACAGTAATCATTTCTACCTTGACAGGCTCGGTTAATTCAATTGTGCCATCAGCATTTATTGTATAATTCACTTTAAAATATTCCGTTTGCCCGAATAAGTCATCATACCTACTACAAATTACATAATCGTCGAACAATGCTTCAATATAAGTATTCTTTGCCTGCTTTTGCAGTGCTTCTTGTATCTTATTTTTTTTATCTTCGTAACTTCCTAATATATTTCCCCACCATTCGTTTAATTCCTTTTCTATACTTTGCAATTCAACCTCGTTTTCCGCCTTCGCATCCGCCAACAACTCAGCTACTAAATCCTGTATCTTCTTCAATCGTTCTTCATCTGCCTTCGCATTCCGTTTCCCTACTTCGTTTTTAATCTGCTCTATTTTAATATTAATATTTTCTTCTAATGTTTGCATTTTAGTTACCTCACTTATCTCATTTTTAATCCAATTATCATTTTTATCTTTATGATATGACTTCTTAACTGCTGCCCAGGCTACCGCAAAAGCATAGCCTTCTCTATCCTGCTTCGTTTTATCTTTATCCCAATTATCGTATGCATTATTATATGTGGCTATCCAGATGTCTCTGGCACCAATGGGTAAATCTTCTATTGCTGATGGATAATTCCGAGCTGAATAAGGCATAATCTTTAATTCCTCAATGGCAGAATAAGAAAAAGGAAAGGAAAAGAGGGATTATTTTTACCCTTTTTCTTAATTCTGCCAAATTATTTTACTCCCGGTGTCGAATAGCATTATTTTATTCTCTGTATCAATTGAGATTAACTGCCCTAACTCGGACACATTAATCCCTGAATTAGTCTTATTATAGCAAGTTACAGATGAGCCGATAGGTGGGATAATTAGGGTGGTAATGACATCTTGAATTTCTTCCTCAAGATGTTGTTCTTCTATGTTAAATTTAGGAGGTTGTTTATCTGTTATTTTATTTGTGGGCTTTCTAACAGATACTCTGGTTATTTTACTTGATACTTTAGACATTTTATACCTCCAAGCAAAAAAAAAAGAGGCTATACAAGAAATTCAACCATTTGGTTTTATTCTTATATAGCCTCTCTATGGTTAGCTTAAATAGCCTCCGCTGAGTCAGCTATTTACATATATTGATTTTCCCCATCAGGTCTTTTACACTACAACAGAAATTGTATTGTAACAACTATCTGTGTCGCAATCCCTTTTTCTCAGGGAAAATCTTACTATTAAAAATGTAGCATAAAATTCAAATTTTGTCAAGCACTTTTTTTAATTTTTTTTCAACTTTTTTTATTGAAATTTATAACTTCGCAATTTTACTGGCTTTCTGACCAGTAAATTTTGAGACTATAAGTGTCCAAGATTTAATTTTTGGATTCTATGACAAAATTATCAAATAATCCTGTTTGGCGTGGATACAGGGCATTAAATTCTGTTTCCCAGAATGCTGTTTTGGTTTTCCCCATTCTCCGTCCCTTGAGAGTATGGCAATCAAACGCATATTCAGGAATATCGATATTTTGTTCTCTAACTTCATCTAAATATCGTTCTAATTTCCCTTCATCTACCATCCCTTCATCTACTATGAAATTAGTAAGATGGTCTGCATCTCGGGATTTTTTCGCTTGACATAGAATAATTATAGCCTTCGCCACAAAAATTCTCCCTCTTGAAATCCCCTTTGTAATTTTCTTTTCCATCATTTCACAGGCAGTTTTTAGTGCTAAAATCTCTTGCGTGATTACTCCCCAGCAATCCTCTGCTGAAATAATAAGTAACCTTTCCCAGAGATAATTAGAGTAATTGCTCTCGAATAATTCTACCGCAAAATACCCTGCTACATCAGGGTCTCCTCTGCGAATTGCTTTTTGCATCGCAGAGGAAACTTCGTAAAAATCATATCCTCTCTTTGTTAAAATTCTGTAACCCATTTTTCACCTCCATTAGTTATTAATGTATATATAAGTATAACACAATGTTATCGTTTTGTCAAGCATTTTTTTTTAATTAAAATGGCAGATTTAAAAATATCCCAATATCCCCGACTATATTTCGGTTTGCCCCACCTCTCTTTCCTTTTTCCTTTATTACATTGCTTCCATATTTTTGTTTTAATCTTTTTATCTCTTCTTTCTCAAGCGTTAATGTCCGAAATTTAGATAGTCCTCCAGTTGCCCTGAAAGTTCTCTTTTGGTAAAAGGCATATATTTGATTTTTCCAAACTAACTTATTTACATACGCATTCATCAATGACAAATCATAATCGAGTTTTAAGTTAAACATTTCATCGTGTCTAACTCTACTTCCTTTAATTACCCCAAAAGCACTCCCACAAATATACCCCGTTATTGCAAAAGGGCTAAACTCAGAATACATTTTAGCATCTGATTGACTTTCCCAACAAAAAAACTCTGCTCCTAACTCTACCGTTGACAAAAATGTTTCATACAATACCGCCCAAACATTTTCAGGATATACCTTTCTCACTTCAGAAAGATTATAAAAAGCAACTAAATCATCATCTAACTGTATTACACATTCATCATCCATCAAAT
>JBFMBJ010000129.1:0-3584 GCA_040755235.1 Candidatus Omnitrophota bacterium | reverse complement strand
GAAAAAAGAATCGTCGAATTAGAAGCAAAGCTTGTGCATGCGCAAATTCTAGATGAAGAAAATATGCCAAAAGACCAAGTTCTAATTGGTGCAACTGTAAAGTTAATAGATTTAGATACAGATGAAGAGCTGTATTATATGCTTGTCTCAGAAATAGAGGCAAACTTTGCACAAGGAAAAATTTCTGTTACTTCTCCAGTAGGAAAGGCCCTCTTAAATCATAAAGAAAATGAGATTGTAGAAATTAATGTTCCCGCAGGTGTTTTAAAATACAAAATTTTAAAAATTTCCCGAGAATAAATGATTATTGAAAATAAAGAAATAAAAGATATTTCTATCTTGCCTTTAATTTTGGCTAATCTTGCGCCGATTTTTGGAGTTTTATTTTTTAGGTGGGATATTTTTTCAGTAATATTCTTGTATTGGCAAGAAAGTGCAATAATCGGATTTTATAATATTTTAAAAATGTATAAAGCAAACGGAACAAAGGCAGCAGATATTACTATTAATGATATCATCGCTAATAAATTATCAAAAGTTTTTATAATTGTATTTTTTATGTTTCATTACGGAATGTTTATGTTGGTGCATGGTATGTTTATTTTTGTTATTTTCGCAAGACAAAAACCTATATTTTCTTATAAATTTTTTATGGATAATTATTATTTTGCAATATTACTTTTATTTATTAGTCACGGCATATCATATTATGTTAATTTTATTGGTAAAGAAGAATATAAAAAAATCTCCGTTAGCGAACAAATGCAAAAACCCTACTCTAGAATTATAGCAATGCATCTGACAATTTTATTATCCGCTTTTTTAGTCATGGCTTTTGGCAAACAAACCATTATCAGCTTATTTATACTAATCGCAATAAAAATTGCTATGGATTTACGTGCCCATATAAAAGAACATAAGCAGTTTACAAATATCTAGTTTAAAAAAGGAGGGTGGCATGTTTTGCAAAGAATTTTGTAATAGCGAGAAAATTTGCGACATAGGCATTCTAATTCTACGTATAGGAATAGGTTTAATGTTTATTTATCACGGCTTACCAAAAATTATGGGTGGCCTAAATATGTGGCAAGGATTAGGAAAAACAATGTCTCTTTTTGGTATTAATTTCATACCTACATTTTGGGGGTTTATGGCAAGCTTTGCAGAATTTTTTGGCGGAATATTTATTGTTTTAGGAATCTTTTTTAGGCCGGCTTGTTTTTTACTTCTCATTAATATGATTGTAGCAAGTCTTATGCATCTTTTAAAAGGTGACGGCCTTCTTGTTGCATCGCATGCTATTGAAATGAGCATAGTTTTTTTAAGTCTAATTTTTATCGGCTCCGGTAAATTTAGTTTATGTAATAAACGATAGGGTAGATTTATTCAGCTAGAATAATATTTATATTTTAAGCAATTCTTGGCAATAGGAATTAAGTATATCTTTATATACAGGTTTTATTTTTAAGGATATGCTTATTTTTTTTGCCTTTTTTATAGATAATAGTATTTCTTTTTTTGCATATTCTAAGGAATTAGAACTTTTTACAATTTTACGTATTTTTATTAAATCTTGACAAGTAAATTTATTTTTAGAAAAAATTTTGTTAATGTATTTTTTATCTTGTAAAGAAGATTTTTGATAGGCATATAAAATTAAAATTGTTTTTTTACCTTCTTTTAAATCCGTTAGCGTAGATTTTCCAATTTGCTTTTGTTTTCCAAACATATCTAAAATGTCGTCCTTTATCTGGAACGCCCTACCTAAATATAGACCATATTTAATAAGTTTATTAATTTGATTTTGTTCTATGCCAGCAAGAATAGCGCCTGCAGAAAGCGGTAGAGAAAATGTATAATAAGCAGTTTTTAAATCATATATTTTATAGATATCCTCTTTTTTGATTTTATCCATATCTTTTAAAGAATAGATTAATTCATTAAATTCGCCTAAGCCTGTGGAAATAGCAGTTTCAGTTAATTTGCCAAGGGCGCGTTGTTTACGCATACAATCTTCGTTTATAGATAAAAAACACTGGATAGCCATAGAATAAATGACGTCTCCGATGATAATTGCTAAGTCTTTGCCCTCAAATTTTCTATATTTATATTTTTTTAAATAATTATCTAAAGAGCGATGCAAAGATAATTTTCCTCTTCTTAAATTAGCATTATCAATAATATCGTCGTGAATAAGCATAAAATTATGAAATAATTCCATAGAGATACTGGCTTTATATAAATTATAGGCAGGATTCTTACTAAATCCAAGATAACTAAGTACAAAGAGAGTAGGTCTTATTCTTTTTCCTTTGCTGAAGATAAAATCAGATATGCTTTTTGATAATAAGTTAGGGTATTGATTTAAATAAGGGGGTTTATTTAAACCTTTTATATAATTTTTAAGATTCTTTTCTATATTATTTTTTATTTTATCTAGCATATTTTTTATGTTAACATATACTTAAAACTTATACAAATAAATATTACAATGGTAAAAATTAAATATTTCGTAAGGGCATTGAGGCTACCTTTTGTTACGGCAAGCATTTTACCTTTTATCTTCGGGTCATTAATCCAAAGAGCAAATTTTAATAGCCTAAATTTTTTATTTGGCATTATTGCAGTTACTTTCACGCATTTAAGCGCAAATCTTATAAATGACTATGCGGATTCAAAGAGTGGTGTAGATTGGCAGGATAAAAATTTTTATAAATTTTTTGGCGGTTCAAAGTTAATACAAGAAAATAAGCTTAGTGAAAACTTTTATCTAAAAAGTGCAATATTTTTTGCAATTTTAGCATTTTTATCTACTATCTTTCTTTCTTTAAACCTTAAGGCTATATGTCCAATTATCTTCTATTTATTTATATTATTTCTTGCTTGGTTTTACTCAAAAAAGCCTTTTAGTTTTTCTTATCACAAGTTAGGAGAATTTATAATATTTATTCTTTTTGGCCCGGCATTAGTAATGGGGGGATATTTTATTCAGACAAAAATATTCCCTGATTTAAAGAGCTTTATTTTATCACTTCCCCTCGGATTTCTAACCACGGCAATTCTATTTGTTAATGAAATTCCGGATTTTTCCGAAGATATAAAAACAAATAAATTAACATGGGTTAGTATTGTGGGTTCAGATAAGGCATATTTAATTTATGTGGCATTGATATCCTTAGCCTATCTTGCAATAGTTTTTAATATATTTTTAAAATATTTAAATATAATCGCTATTAATTCGTTTATTTTTATTATTCTGACCGTAAAAGCAACTTGGGTTTTAAAAACTTATCCAAAGGATAAAATAAAGCTTATTGAGTCATCGAAGTTAACCATTATGTTGCAGATATTGATTAGTTTGATATTGATAATAGGAATAATTTTATGAAAAAAATTATAATTATCGGTGGCGGATTTGCTGGCTTGACTTGTATTAGAAAATTAAATAATTTTAAAAAAAAGCTAGATTTAGAGATTACGCTTATCGACAAGAAATCCACTTTTGATTTTCTGCCAATGCTACCTGATTTCATAGGAAGAAATATAAATCCAGAATTCTTGATTAATGAAATAGATAATTTGGG
>JBFMBJ010000128.1:0-3600 GCA_040755235.1 Candidatus Omnitrophota bacterium | reverse complement strand
AAAAAGTCCGGGCATATTTTGAAGGTAGAGAACATCCAATTTTAGAATGGAATAAAGCTAATACAGAGTGGCTAGATATTGCTTGATTCCTAAATCTGCATTAACAAATGCGCACAAAAAGAGGAGATTAGACGTGAAAACAGACACAAAAAAAAGCAAGTATCCGATATGTAAGCGTTATGAAGACAATCCCATTTTGACAGGTAAGGATTTTCCCGTTGAGTATGATATTAAAACTGTTTTTAATTCTGGTATCACCAAATACAACGGTAAGTATATAATGGTTTGTCGGGTAGAAGATTCGGCTTTGTTTGACCGTTTTTGGATTGCAGAAAGTAAGGATGGTTATCATTTTAAGCCGCAGCCCTTGCCAGTAGATATGCCCTATGATAATCCGCTGTTTAAAAAGTATGCTGAATCTATGATTTATGATCCGCGCGTGACAAAAATCGGTAATACTTATTATATGGTCCATGCCGCACACTCAGGGCATACCTGTCGCTTAAGCTTAGTCAAGACTAACGACTTTAAGAAGTTTGAGTGGTTAGGGTTTATTTCTGAAACAGATAACCGTAATGGTGTACTTTTCCCAGAGAAAATCAACGGATTGTACGCGCGCCTTGATCGGCCTAATACTGGATGTGATACTGGAGATATTTGGATTTCTTATTCTCCGGATTTGATTTTTTGGGGAAAGAGTGAATGTGTATTCAGGAATTGGGAGGGGATTCGCTGGGCCTGGACAAAGATCGGGCCGGGAGCTGTTCCTATTAAGACACCAGAAGGATGGCTAGTTATTTTTCACGGAGTACGCACTCAATGTAGAGCGCATTTTGTTTATCAATTAGGTGTTTGTCTCCTGGATTTAAAGGATCCTGCAAAAGTAAAGGCTATGGCTGAAGACGCAATTTTGATTCCTGAGGAGTTATACGAACTTGTGGGGCAAACTCCCAGCGTAGTGTTTACCTGTGGGGCTGTGGTAGAAGATGATGGCGAGGTTAAACTTTATTATGGCGGCGCTGATACGGTTCAATGTGTGGCTACTACAAGTATTACACAGCTAATCGAAGCATGTTATGCTGGAAAGAGATATCACGGTCTTCGTAAAAAATAATTTACAAAAACCCTGTCTGATGAGCAGGCAGGAAAGAGAGGGAATAAAGAATGAAAGAAACCAATATTAGTAACGAGAATAAAAATGTGTGTCCTCCTCGTGATCGCCTTCCGCGCTCCACAAAGTTAGCTTATAGTTTGGGTACAGCAGTGGATATGTGGGGTCTTTGGTTGTATCCAGCTGTTGCCTTTGCAGTTTTTAATTTATATTTGGGTGTTGAGCCATGGTTAGTGGGTTTAGCGCTTACGTTGGTTCGAATCTGGGATGCTATTGCTGATCCGGTGATGGGATGGTTATCGGATAATTTGCGTTCCAAACACGGCCGCCGCAGACCATTTATTTTGATTGCTGGTATTGCAAGCGGATTGTTACTACCGGTTTTATTTTTGGTCTCACCTTCTTGGGCCCAGATGAAATTTCTTGGCGTATCCGTAGTATTCTGGTATATGCTAGGGTCTACGATGATCTATATGCCTATAGTTAGTGCTTTTACTGTACCTTATTATAGTCTTGGTGCGGAGATGTCTCCTTGTTATGAAGAGCGTACTTCTATTATGTCTTATCGCAGCATGACCCAAAAGGTTTCAGAATTAGGTAATTTTTATGCTTTACGCTTTACAAATTTGGCCTGGTTTCTTATTCCGGGAACAGGACAAAAAAATACACTTCTCGGGATGCAGGTATACACCGCAATATTAGGCGTAATTATGGCTATTTTTGCTATAATTATTTTCTTTAGAGTTAAAGAACGCTACTATGAAAAAGTAGTAGTGAAGGTTACTGAGAAGATTTCTATCTTAAGTGGCTTAGGTGAGACTCTCAAGTGTAAGCCGTTTCAACAGATGATGGTTATGGGCGGTGCTTTTACTTTAGGAACAAGCATGGTGGGCGCACTTGGTTACTATGCCACAGTTTTTTATGTATCTGGTGGTGATAAAATCCTCGGAGATAATTGGCAGTTTTGGATGGGATTAGCGTTTATGATTGGTGGACTTATAGGAGTTCCTGTACATGCAAAGCTTTCGCATCGTATCGGAAAACGTGAGGCAGCAGTAATAGCCTGTATAATAGGTATGTGCGGCTACGGCGGGTCTTGGTTTTTGTATACACCGGCGATTAAGTGGTTGCAAACAATCTCGTCTGGTTTGATGGGAATGGCTGCGGCTTCTCTGTGGATGTTGCATAGTTCCATCGGCGCTGACATTATTGATTATGACGAGCTTAATACAGGAAAAAGAAGAGAAGGTTCTTTTACTGCTTGCGCTTCTTACATTTTAAAATTAGGGAATTCATTCGGATATTATCTTTCCGGTCTTATTTTGACCTGGTCGGGTTTTACCTGGAGCCGTCAGGTACAGTTACCTGAAACTATATTTTGGATTCGTTTCAGCCTGGCGACTTTGCCGATTGCAGGTCTTGCTCTTGCGATTATTTTTGTTTTGCGCGTGCCGCTGACAAGAAAAAAATCCGAAGAAATCCGTATGAAGCTTGAAGAACGCAGAGGAACGGTCTAAGTAGTTCTTATTCAAAAATAGCATTCTTATCGGGCTTAAGTCCTAAAAATGTCTCCGGAAGCATTTATAAATTTTTTTATCCCTTTATTTTTTATTATAGCAATTATTGTTGCTATTTTTAATAAAAGTAAAGAAAAGGAAGCGCTAAAAATTTTAGGAACATCTTTAAATGGCCATGTTGTAAAATATAGCCTAATTCCAAGATTTGAAGGCGTTTATCAGGCAATTAATTATTCGATTTTTTTAAGCCCCGGAGAGAGTAAAAGCGAAAAAAATTCTTTAAGCATTTCATTTTTTAAAAAACCAACGTTTGTCTTAAGAATAACAAAAGAAAATATTCTTACCGAGATTGTCCAAAAAATAAAAAGCACCTGTGAAATTAAAATAGGGGATGCGGAATTTGATAAAAATTATTTTATCAAAACCGACCAAAAAGAAAGAGCAACCAGCTATTTGAATAATTCTAGTATAAAACAAATCATCAATGAATTGTTTAATCAAGGCTTTGATGAAATCAGTTTCGATAAAGAAAAAATATTTATACAAAAACCCAATTACGATTTAATGAAAGATATAACCCCTGCCAATATCAGTAAAATCTTAGAATATTTAAGTATTTTATCTCAAGGCACATAAATTTATTAAAATATCCTTGCGCCGCAAAAGTTTTTGCGGCATCAAGCAAAAATTAAACGCTAGTTAGCAATTTTTGCTTGACACAAAAGAAGAGAGGAGATAAAATAATTTTATAGATATCTCTTACTCTCTATATAGAGAGTAAGAGATAGATAAAAAAGGTTAGGGTTAAGTAAAAAAGTATCGTTTTAAACAAAAGATTGTTAAAAAAAGTTTTTAAAAACAACCATACATAACCTTTTGTAACGACACGAACAGCGTAACCGTAACCTTTAATATAATCCAAAATATTCATGCTTAAGATTTACCTCATTAAAGATCTCAGTCAAATTACTG
>JBFMBJ010000127.1:0-3610 GCA_040755235.1 Candidatus Omnitrophota bacterium | reverse complement strand
CTTTCCGCGGCGTATAACTAATCCCCAATGATCAATATCTCCCTTACCTTTACCTTGTCTAGTTTCTGCGGGTTTTTTGGTTACAGATTTATCTGGAAAAACTCTTATCCAAACTCTCCCGCCGCCCTGTAACTGACGCGCCAAAGCAACACGCACAGATTCAATTTGTGTATTTTTAAGCCACCCGTTTTCTAAGCTTTTTAAGCCGAATTCACCAAACGCAAGCGTACTACCGCGTGTAGCGATTCCACGACGCTTACCTGTTTGATATTTACGGTATTTTACCCTTTTAGGCATCAAAGCCATGTTATTGTTCCTTTTCTATGTTTTGAGAAACTTGCTGTTTTTCTTCTGAAACTTTTTTATCCACCTGTGGCATCACATCGCCTCTATAAAGCCAAACTTTTACACCGATTAAACCAAAAGTAGTTAAGGCTTCTGCAATATGAAAATCAATATCTGCACGTAATGTTTGAAGCGGAACCTTACCTTGTCTTGCATTTTCGGTGCGGGCTATTTCTGCTCCTCCCAATCTTCCACCGCAACTTATCTTTATTCCTTTTGCACCGCTAGACATGGCCTGTTCCATTGCGCGTTTCATGGCCCGACGAAAAGCAACTCTTTTTTCTAACTGAAAGGCGATATTTTCTGCAATAAGACTTGCTTCTAAAAATGGCTCTGTCACTTCTTCGATATCAATAGAAATTTCTCTTTTTACTAAACTATTTAAGTCTTCTCTTAATCGCTCAATATCTTGCCCGTGACGGCCGATAATGATACCGGGACGCGCACTATGAATTTTTATTTTTACACGATCACTCACTCGCTCAATTACTATTTTTGCAACTGCTGCTTGTTTGAATCTGGCTTTGATAAATTTTCTTATTTTAAAGTCTTCTTCGATAAACTTTGCGTAGTCTTTCTTTTTGGCAAACCAAATACTATTCCAATTCTTGATAAAACCGATTCTTAAAATTAACGGATTAACTTTTTGTCCCATATTATTTTGCCACTGCTTTCTTTTTAGGAGAAACTCGTTTTCCTTTTGTTATTTTTGTTGCCTTTGCTGGTGGTCTAATTGTTTTAAATATTTTTGGAGCTATTTTAAGTTTTTTAGGAGCATCTGCTAAAACACTTGAGGCATTCTTTAAATCTAATTCTATATTAAAGTGGCTGGTCCGGCGTAAAATTGGAGCTGCCCTGCCAAAAGAACCAGCTTTGAATCTCTTCCACATTACACCCTGATCAATATTTATTTTAGAAATGTAAAGTTGTTCCGAGTTAAATCCTTTAGCCTTAGCATTATTTACTGCCGAAATTAAAAGTTTTCTTAAAGGATCACTCGCGCGCTTATTAAGAAAAGTTAAGCGTGATAGCGCAAAATTAATATCTTTACCGCGTATAACATCTGCGACTAAGCGAGCCTTTCTTGGTGCGATTCTGATAAATCTAAGTTTTGCACAAGATATCATAATTATGTCTTTTCTGGCGCCTTCTTCGCCTTGACACCGCCATGTTTTCTAAAAACTCTCGTAGGGGCAAATTCGCCAAGTTTGTGTCCTACCATATTCTCAGTAATGAAAACTGGAACGTGTTTCCTGCCATCGTATACCGCAAAAGTAAGACTTATAAAATCAGGAGTAATCGTCGAGCGGCGTGACCAAGTCTTAATTGGTTGACGCGTTCCCGTTTTACGCATCTTTTCAATTTTCTCTAACAAATTTGGATCTACAAAAGGACCTTTTTTAAGTGAGCGTGCCATAATTAAATTTATTTTCTATGTTTAATAATATAGTTATTAGAATATTTTTTCTTTTTTCTTGTTTTGTAACCTTTAGCCAATTGGCCCCAAGGAGAAACTGGATGCGGATTACCTTGTCCTGCTTTTCCTTCACCACCACCGTGCGGATGGTCTATTGGATTCATTGCTGAGCCACGCACATGCGGCTTAAATCCACGCCAAGCATTTCTTCCTGCCTTACCAATAGAAATCGTATCATGTTCCACGTTTCCTACTTGCCCAATCGTTGCACAACAAGCTAAATGAATTAATCTTACTTCTCCAGAAGGAAGTTTAAGATGTGCAAAATCCCCTTCTTTTGCCATAATCTGTGCTGAAGAACCAGCGCTTCTAACAATCTGACCACCATTACCTTGAGAAAGTTCTACATTATGAATCAAAGTCCCTAATGGAATAAAACGTAGTGGCATACAACTACCAACTTTGACTTCTGCGCCATCAATACGCGTACTTATTACTTCGTCGTTAACGTTCAATCCAACAGGTGCTAAAATATATCTTCTTTCTTTATCGGGATATTCGACTAGAACAATCCTACAAGAGCGATTTGGATCATATTCAATAGCAATAACCTTACCCATCACATCTAATTTATCTCTCTTAAAATCAATCTTACGATAAAATCTTTTATGGCCTCTTCCGCGAAATCTACAAGTAATTCGGCCGCCTGAATTTCTACCACCTGTTTTCTTCAAAGGTTCAAGCAAAGACTTTTCTGGCTTGTCTTTTGTGATTTCAGCAAAATCATGTAAGACTGTCCATCGTAAACTAGGTGTTGTTGGTTTAAATGTTTTTATACCCATAATTTTAAGTAGTTTCTATTTTGTTTCCTTCTTGTAAAGTCACAACTGCCTTTTTCCAATCCGGAGTAATACCAGCAACATAACGCACGCGCTTTGCCTTTCCCGGCATTACAAGCGTTGCAACTTTTTTAACTTTTACCTTATAAATATCTTCTACTGCTTTTTTAATTTGTACTTTATTTGCCTCAGGCGAAACCCAAAATAAATATTTATTTTGAGCATTCAAAACATTAGTGCCCTTTTCAGTGTGAATTATAGTTTTAACAATATCGTATGCTGTTAACATTTTATTTATTTTTTAATCTTAGTGTTAATGCATCAAGTGCGTTTTTTGTTACTATTAATTTTTTATATGTCAAAATATCTTCCGCATTTACATCACTAGAACGCTTTAAAGCTATTGCAGGAATATTTCTAGTTGCTTTCAGTAAATTTGTATCCATTTTATCTATAAGCAATAACGCTTTTTCATTTATTTTTAAATTATCTAAAATTTCAACTATATTTTTTGTTTTTGGTGATTCTATATTAAGCTCGTCAACTATCAAGACTTCTTTATCGTTTAATTTTTGATTAATACTTGAACGCAAGGCTAGATTTTTAATTTTTGGTGATACGCTATAGCTATAATCTCGCGGATGAGGCCCAAAAGTAATTCCACCATGTCTCCATAAGGGTGAGCGAATCGAACCCACGCGTGCCCGACCAGTTCCTTTTTGCTGCCAAGGTTTTTTTCCACCGCCAGAAACTTCACCGCGTGTTTTTGTACTAGCACTCCCTGCGCGCTTATTTGCTTGATACATAACCACAACTTGATAAATAACAGCACTATTTACTTTGCCATCAAAAATATTTTTATCAAGCTTTATTTCTTCTTCAAGCTTTTTACCTTTTGTATTATAAACTGCTAATGTACTCATAAATTAATTACTCTTTACTTGTAGTAGCTTTAGCTACTTTTTTCTTAGCTTTTCTGATTAACAAATAACTATCTTCATGGCCTGGA
>JBFMBJ010000126.1:0-3611 GCA_040755235.1 Candidatus Omnitrophota bacterium | reverse complement strand
GTGGCACAATTAAAAAGATGGTTATCCATCATCAAAGGAGTGGCATATGAGTAGAAAAGGATTTACCCTTATTGAATTAATGCTAGTAGTAATTATTATTGGAGTATTAGTAGCAATGGTTGTACCGCGCTTAGCAGGCAGGTCCGAAGAGGCGCGCATGGCAGCAGCCAAAGCCGATATTAATGCAAATATTAGTTTGGCGTTAGATCTTTTTGAGTTGGATAATGGTAGGTATCCTACAACGCAAGAAGGCCTAGAAGCCTTAAAGAATAAACCCCTAAATTTAGCTACCTGGAAAGGGCCTTATATTAAAAAACTTAATCTTGATCCCTGGGGCAGGCCATATAAATATATTTTTGGTGGTAAACATAATAATGATTACGATCTTTTTTCTCTAGGCAAAGACGGCATAGAAAACACACCCGATGATATTGGTAATTGGTAAAAATGATAAAAGGGGCTTTAGTTTATTAGAATTCTTATTAGTAATTACAATTTTAGCTACAATCTTTTCCTTAAGCATACCTCTATTTAAAAATAACTTTAATAACTTACGGTTAAGTAACTCTACCCAAGATTTAGTTTTTTTAATTCGTTATTTACATTCGTCTGCAGTTATGCAAAATAAAACTCTATGTCTTAATTTTGACGCACAAGAAAGAAAAATATCTCCGGTTTCCAAGAACAAATCAGAATTCACGATTTTTAATGACCGTTTTGCTAAAATTTATCAAATGCCAGAAGATATTTATTTTGAGTCTAATTGTTTATATGCTTGTTTTTATCCAGATGGTTCGGCAGATAAATTGAATTTATTTATTAAAAAAGATGATAAAAGCATTTTTAAAATAGAAACGATATCAATGTCAGGCGATGTTAAAATTTCAAAAATCAACTAAATCTACAAAAGCCTTCTTATTAATAGAGGTTATTATTACTTTGGTAATAATCTCGGTTAGTTTTATATTTTTAATGCAAGGTTTTATGAACATATTAAAAATATCAAAGATTAATCAAGATATCATAAAAGTTTTAATTATTGCAGAAAATAAAATTTCTGAATTAGAGAGTAAAACACAGGTAGAAATACTAAAAAGCCAAACCAAAGAGGAAATTTTTAATATTAGTTATACAATCGAGCCATTTAAAAATTTAAATTTAGGAGAGTTAACTCTAGATATTAATTGGATAGAGAAAAATAAAATTAATCAAATAAATTTAAAAACATATTTAATTTTAGAAAAATGAAGAATTTTAAGAAAGGGTTTAGCTTATTAGAAATCTTAATTGCGCTTACAATATTTTCTTTAATTTTAATAACTGTACATGTAACTTTTAATGTAGGCATAAATAGTTATAAAACAATACAAATAAATTTGAATAGATATTATGAAATTAGCAATCTTTTAAATCGCATGACACAAGATATTAAAAATTCATTTCCTTTTGAAAAGAATGATTGTAAGTTTAGTGGCGATAAAAATGCTTTAAGTTTTTTTACTAATTTTAAAAAAGAATATGCGCGTATTTTTTATAAATCAGAAGATAATAAATTATTATGTTCTTATGTATTAGGTAATAAGGCTTTGCTAGATAATAATAATTTAGATTTTGAGATTGTTCTATCTTCGATAAAACAAATAAATTTTAGCTACGGTTACCTAGATTTTAAAAATAATGATATTATTTGGCAAGATGCCTGGGTTAACAAAGAAAATCTTCCTCATAGTATAAAAATAGATTTAGTAGTTAACCTAGAAGACCGTCAGGAAGATTTGCATTTTATCAAAATAATTAACATTCCCTTAGGAATAAATGAAATTAAATAATAGAAAAGCCTCAATTTTAGTAATTTCTCTGTGGATTTTAGTGATTTTATGCTTTTGTGTCTTGGGCCTGGCACACAGGGTTTCTCTTATAACAAAAATTAACCAATATCAGATACACTCATTAAAGGCATATGCCTTGGCTAAAGCAGGAATAAAATATGCGATTGTGACCGTGGGGAATGATAATAATAATTTAGACTATTTAGGAGAGGCTTGGAATAAACAATTAGAACTTTCCTTAGGAGAAGGTAAGTTTAAAGTTTCTGTTTTAGATGAAGAACGCAAAATTAATCTTAATTATGCCAACAAGTATTTATTGCAAGTTTTAGGTTTTAACCAAAATTTTAAGGATAAAAATAAATATTTCTTTAATATATTAGAAATTAAATTAATTAATAATAAATTTCTGGATTATGATAAAATAAAAGATATAGTTACGGTTTATACATCTGGCAAAATTAATATAAATACTGTATCTAGCCAGGCACTAGAGAATCTAATCAGAGCTATTTTAGAAGAATTAGAATCTAGCGGTAAAAGCATATCAAAATTAGAATCTCTAAGCTTAGCAAAAAAAATTGTTGAAGCACGTAAGAAAAAGTTATTTTTTAAAGATATGGATGATTTTTTTAGCAGTCTAGATTTAGATGCCCAAGAGAAAAATATTTTAAATATATTAATTAATAAAATAAATTTTAAATCAAATATATTTTATATTGTTTCAGAAGGTCAGGTTAATAATTCAAAAATAAAAAAACATATAGAGGTTATTTTTGATAGAGTAAGTAAGAAAATTTTATATTATTATGAAAATTAAAGAGAAGCAGACTATTTTTTCATTACAGATACGAGACGAAGATATTATTTGTGTAAAAATTATTCTGGAGAACTCTTCTTATAAAATAGCTTCTCTAGAGAAAGAACAAATTACTTCAAGTGATAGTGATAAGACTATTGCAGAAAAGCTAAAATTTATATTAAATAAAATAAATTTTAACAGAAATAATAAGTTAGCTATTTGTATCCCTCGTTATTTAGCAACTGTACGTTATTTAGATATTCCTTCTGACGATCTTATCGAGATTGAAAATATAATTAAATTACAAAAATCATCATATTTACCGCATCAAATAGAGGAATTAGTTTATGGTTACGATATTCTTAAGGCAGACCAGAATGGCTATTCAAAAATAGCATTATATTTGGTGCCTAAGAATTTGATTAACAGGTATTTAGATATTTTAAAAAGCATAAATTTTAAAGTAGATAATATTATTTTGAGTTCTTATGGATTTGTTAATTGGTATAAATATTTTAATAAAGAGATTACAGAGCTGATTTGTATGGTAGTGATAAATTTACCTTATTTTGAATTTATAGTTATTTCTAAAGATAAATTAATATTTAGTCGCTCTTTTAAAGCCGGTATACAAGATTTTTTATCACAAATGCAGTCAACATTGCAGGTCTATGAAAGAGAAAAATTAGATGCCCCTATTAAAAAGATAATTTTAATAGGGAAGACAAATGAAACAAGGCTCTTAAAAGGGTCTCTTGGTAATTTTTCGATAGAAGAAGTAAATTTAGACATAAATTTAGACTTACCTCATCTTATTGGGATAACACTAAGCAAAGTTAAGGATTCATTAAATTTTATACCCCCGGAATTGAAAGAAGAAAATAGATTTCTAAAAATTGAAAAAGAAATAATAAAATTTATAGTTTTAGTTATTTTTATCTTTATTTTTTTAGCTTTTTATTTTTATAAAAATATTAATGATA
>JBFMBJ010000125.1:0-3629 GCA_040755235.1 Candidatus Omnitrophota bacterium | reverse complement strand
TATTCTAGGGGTTTTTGGGAATTTTAAAGGTGTAGAACATCGTCTAGAATTTGTGGAAAATATAAACGGGATAGATTTTATTAACGACTCCAAAGGAACAAATGTTGATTCGACAATTTGGGCTTTAAATAATATGACAAAGCCCGTAGTGCTTATTGCTGGAGGCAGGGATAAAAATAGTGATTATAGTGTTATTAGAAATTTAATTAAAGAAAAAGTAAAATTTATTGTTGCTATTGGAGAAGCAAAAGATAAAATTAAAAACAATTTTAGAGATATTGTTTCTTTAGAAGAAGCTAGTTCTTTAGAAGAGGCGATAAATTTGGGTTTTAGAAAAGCAACTAGCGGAGATAGTGTACTTTTATCACCCATGTGCGCTAGTTTCGATATGTTTTCTAATTATGAAGAACGCGGTAGGATTTTTAAAGATTTAGTAAGAAAGTTAAAACAAAATTCTTATGCGACAAAATAGAATTTATCTCATTATGATTACAACACTGCTTATAGCCATTGGTATTGTGATGATTTATAGTTCTTCTGCTATACCAAGCTGGGAGAGATACGGCGATAGTATGTATTTTTTAAAAAGACATTTGGTTTTTCTATTGATTGGATTAATAGCAAGTTTCTTAGTAATGATTTTAGATTATCGAATACTGCAAAAATATTCGCGGATTTTATTAATAGGTTCATTAGGACTACTTGTTTTGGTACTTGTTCCAGGAATCGGTAAAGAAGTCTCGGGTGCACAGCGTTGGTTTAGAATCGCAGGTTTTGGTTTTCAACCTTCAGAGTTAGCACATTTTTGCTTGATTATTTACATTGCTGATTTTTTAGTTAGAAAAGAAAATTTCATTAGAGATTTTTGGCATGGATTTATACCAAGCATGTTTGTTTTGGGTATTGCGGTTTTATTATTATTAATGCAGCCAGATTTGGGCTCATCTATAGCGATGGCCATGGTTGTGATATTAATGCTTTTTATCGGTGGTTTGCGTATTTCACATTTAGCGTTAGTTTCCTTGGTGAGTTTACCAGCTTTGGCATATCTAGTTTTTTCTGTGCCATATCGCAGGGCAAGAATTTTAGCTTTCTTAAATCCTTGGCAGGACCCCAAGGGAACAGGTTTTCAGATAATCCAATCGCAGATTGCATTGGGTTCCGGAGGCCTATTTGGGGTAGGATTAGGACAAGGCAAGCAAAAACTTTTCTATTTACCAGCAGCGCATACAGATTTTATTTTTTCTATTATTGGCGAAGAATTAGGTTTATTTTTTACATTAGCGATTGTTATTTTATTTATTTTATTTTTGATGTGCAGTATTAAGATCATAAAAAATATAAAAGATAGGTTTGGGTATTTTTTAGCCGTAGGCATACTTTCAACTATTTGCTTAAAGGCAATCATTAATATCGGAGTATCTATTGGTTTTTTCCCAACAAAAGGCCTGCCGCTTCCATTTATAAGTTACGGCGGTTCGTCCTTAGTATTTGATATGATCGGAGTAGCTTTACTTTTAAATATTTCTCGGTTCACAGAAAACATATGAACCCCGTTAGAAATCTTGTATAATGGGATATTAACTATAACTATAAATTAATCGTAATAATAAATAAAAAAATAAATTTTAAATAGGAAGGATTTCTAACGGGGTGAAAATCTTAATTGCTTGCGGTGGAACAGGAGGGCATTTATTTCCGGCCCTTGCTTTGGCAAATTCTCTTGAGAAAAAAATTCAAGATGTAGAGATATTGCTTACTATTACCAAACAAAGTTTTGCCAAGTCTATTCTTGACAAAAAATATCAAGTAGGATATTTGAGTTTTGTCCCATTAAGAATAAAAAAAATTAGTTCCTGGATAAACTTTCTAAAAGGCTGCGTAGAATCAATCTGGCTTTTAACAAAATTCGATCCAGATGTGGTGGTTGGTTTTGGTGGTTATGCTTCAAGCATTATTGTTCTATTAGCAAGCATCGTAAATAAAAAAACAATTATTTATGAACCTAATGTCGTTGCCGGAAGGGCAAATAGAATATTGGGTTTTTTTGTTAATAGAATAGCGATAAATTTTGTAAAAACTAAATTTTATTTTACAGATAAAAGTAAAATTAGGGTTGTGCATAATTATTTACGCAGCGATTTGATTAAAATTGACAGAACAAATGCGCGTAGATATTTTAATTTAGACCAAGATAAGTTTACAATATTAGTCATGGGCGGATCTCAAGGAGCACACAAGATAAATTTTTGTTTCTTAGAAGCAATGCAATTGTTAAAAAATAAATTTAAATTACAGGTAATCCATTTATCTGGCGCTAGTGATTATATCAAACTTGTAAAAGAATATGAGAAAGTTGATGTTAAGGCAAGGGTATTTGATTTTTTAAAAGAGGTCTCTTATGCCTATAGCGCAAGCGATTTAGTAATTAGCCGTGCCGGAGCTGCAGCAATTAACGAAATTGTTTTTTATAATCTTGCTTCAATTTTGATTCCCTATCCGTATGCTTATGGCCATCAAAAAGAAAATGCCAGCGTTCTTACAGATTTAAAATTAGCGGAGTTGATAAATGACGAAGATCTTAATGCTCGCCTCTTAAGTGAAAAAATAGATTCATTAATTAGTAATTATTCAAGGATATCAGACATGCAAGATGGAATAAAGAAGGTATTTAATTGTTTTAATAAAGATGAATTAACTGCTGAGGTTGTTTTTTTATGCGAAGAATAAAGAATATTCATTTTATCGGTATCGGCGGAATTGGGATGAGCGGGATTGCAAAACTCCTTTTAAAAAAAGGGATTAACATAAGCGGTTCAGATATTAAACGCGGAATAATTACAGAGCAATTAGAAAAAGAAGGGGCAAAGATTTTTATTGGTCATGATAAATTAAATATTCCTCATGATACAGAATTGGTAGTTTATTCTTCGGCGATAAAACCTAATAACCATGAATTAAAAGAAGCTAAAAACAGAAAGATAAAGATATTTAAAAGAGCAGAAATGCTTGCAGAATTAATGAAAGATAAAACTGTAATTTCGGTTACAGGCGCGCATGGTAAAACCACTACCGCTTCTTTGGTCGCTTATCTTTTATTAGAAGCTGGGTTTTGTCCAAATGTTGCAGTAGGAGGCATGATTCGTAATACCAAAGATAACGCTTGTTCTGGAAACGGAAAATATTTTGTTGCTGAGGCCGATGAGTCAGATGGATCATTTTTGTATTACAGGCCAACTTATTCGATAATCACTAATATTGATTTTGAGCATATCGATTTTTATAAAAACTGGTCCGGCATTTTAAATACATTTAAAAAGTTTTCAAAATGTACAAAAAAGAATGGTTGTATTATTGCTTGTGGCGACGATAAAAATTTAAGGGAGGTTTTAAAATCTTCTAAGGTTAGTACCTTATTTTTTGGTTTTTCAAAAAGCTGCGATTGTTATGCAAAAAATATAAAATTAAAAGAATTCAGTTGCGAATTTGATTGTTTTTTTAAAAATAAGAAATTAGGGCATTTTAAGCTAAATATTGCAGGCCGGCATAATATTTTAAACAGTCTTCCTACAATTATTTTATCTAAAATTTTAAAAATAGGTATTAAAAAAACCATAAATATTCTAGCT
>JBFMBJ010000124.1:0-3636 GCA_040755235.1 Candidatus Omnitrophota bacterium | reverse complement strand
GAATTAGAAGATGCGCATTTAGAAATATGGCCAGATAAAGATGACGAGGAATATATAGAGAAATTTTTAGAGGCTAACTGGGCAGTAGATGATAAGTTAATTGGTATTAATTTGGGAGCCAGTTTTAAATGGCAGACAAAAATTTGGCCTGTGGAATATATTTCTATTTTAGCACAAAAAATTTCTCAAAAAGGCATGCGTTTAGTAATTACAGGGACACAAGAAGACTTAGAATTATTAGAACCGATTAAAGATTCTTTAGATAAAACAAAATCAATAATTGCCTGCGGCAAGACCTCGATTAATCAACTGGCATGTCTTATTAAGCGCTGCCGGGTTTTTATCAGTTCTGATTCAGCGCCACTTCATGTGGCATCTAGTGTTGGAGTAGCTTGTATTGCTTTATTTGGCCCAACAGATCCAAAAAGACATATGTCCTATAATCAAAATTCAATAGTTATTACAAAAGAGTTAAAGTGTTCTCCTTGTTATAAACCAAAATGTAAAACAAGAGATTGCTTAAAACAAATAACTCCAGAAGAAGTTTTTGAAAAGATACAGGAATTATTATTTAAAAATCAATAAATGAACCCCATTATAAATTTATGTAACGGGGAGGGTAGTTATATTATAAAAAATAATTTTATGAGAGGAGATTTCTAACGGGGTGAATATCCTATTTATTACAACACATTTTAATTACGGAGGAATAACGAGTTATATTCTTTCTTTAGCTAAAGGCTTAAAGAAAAATGGTCACAATGTCTACGTAGCTTCTTCAGGCGGTGATTGCCAAGATAATTTAAAAGAAATAGGGGTTACCCATATAACAATTCCTATAAAGACAAAAAATGAATTAAACCCAAAAGTATTCTTGAGCTTTTTAAAATTAAAAAAAATTGTTAAAGAAAAAAATATTGATATTATTCATGCACATACTCGTGTGACGCAGGTTTTAGCAGAATTTATTTTTAAATTTACTAGAATTCCCTATGTAGTTACCTGCCATGGATTTTTTAGGCCAAGTTTTCATCGTCTAAGATTTGGTTGTTGGGGTAAAAAAACAATTGCCATCAGCCAGCAGGTAAAGGATCACTTGATTAATGATTTTAAATTACCACTAGATAAAATAATACTTATCCATAACGGTATAGATTTAGAAAGGTTTTCCTTACAAACTGATACAACACAAGCAAAGCAAGAGTTCGGTTTAAAAAAAGATGTTGTAATTGGGCTGATTGCGCGTTTATCGCAAGTTAAAGGCCAAGATATCTTAATTGTGGCCGTGCAAAAAGTGATAGCTAGATTTCCTTATGTTCAACTTTTGTTGGTTGGCGAAGGTAAAACAAAAAAAGATTTAATAAAATTAAGTAAAAATTTAAATTTAGAAAAAAATATAATTTTTATGCCGTCAGTTTCAGATACAAATAAGGTGCTGGCAGCCATAGATATATTTGTTTTACCTTCTATACAGGAGGGATTGGGCCTGGCTTTAATGGAGGCAATGGCAAAAGGAATCGCTGTCGTTGGATCGCGAGTTGGTGGTATAATAACGTTAATTAAAGATAATCAAAATGGCCTTTTGGTTGAGCCAAAAGATATAGAAGGTTTATCAGAAGCAATTATTAAATTAATTGAAGATAAAACTTTGGCAAAAACTCTCGGTCAGAACGCGCGTAGTTTTATAGAAAAAGAATTTTCTTTAACACAAACGGTTAAAAAAACCCAAGAGGTGTACGCTGATGTTACAGAAAAATAAGTTAAAATTAGTTATTTTTTCTTTAGTAGTAATTATAGGGCTTAGTGCAAGTTTTATTTTTACAAGAATTAACTACGATGTTCCGATTTTAATGTATCATGCCTTAGATCCCAAAACTGAAAACGTCCAGGATGCACCGCAACTTGTTGTGTCAGCAAAAAAATTTCAAGAGCAGATGGATTTTTTAAAAAAACATCACTATAAAGTTATTCCATTAGAAGATTTGATAAATATTATTAAAGACAATAGACCCCTGCCAAGGAAAACTGTTGTAATTACCTTCGATGATGGATATTTAGATAATTATATAAATGGTTTTCCGATATTAAAGAAGAACAATTTTTCAGCAATAATTTTTATAATTGTTGAGAAAATTGGTCTACATGGTTACATGGATTTAGCTCAAATAAAAGAGCTCATAAAAAATAATATTTCTATTGGAAGCCATACTCTAACTCATAAATATTTACCTAATGCAAGCGAAGAAGAGCTAATGCGCGAGATTAAATATTCTAAGATTATTTTAGAATCATATTTAAATCATCCGATTAATATCATTTGTTATCCCACGGGAGGGTTTACTCCCAAGGTACAAAAACTTGTTAAGGGTGCCGGATATATTGGAGCCTGTTCTACGAATAGAGCCCTAAATAACAAAATTAAGAAAAATAAAGATATTTACGCACTCCGTCGCATTAAGATAACAGATAAAGATAGTCTTTTCAAATTCCGCCTTAAGGTATCTGGATATTATTATCTTTTTAAAAAGTTTAAAAATCCTGCATGAAAAAAATTTTAATCTTTAACCTGAATTGGCTGGGAGATTGTCTTTTTTCAACACCTGCAATAAGGGCAATTCGCAAAGCATATCCAGATAGTTATATCGCTGTTGTAATTCCAAAAAATTGTTTTGAAATCTTAGAAGGCAACCCGAATATAAATGAGATTATTTTTTACGATGATAAATCAATACATAAAAGCGTATTTAGTAAATTAAAATTTATCCAAGATCTAAAAGTAAAACATTTTGATATAGCCATTTTATTTCACCGTTCTTTTACCAGGGCCTTATTGGTTTATTTGGCTGGAATTAAAGAGCGTATAGGTTACGAGCGCAAGAAGAGAGATTTTTTATTGACTAAAAAAATTCCTTTTGTAGAACGCGATTCCCTACATCGCATAGATTACTTTTTAAATTTAGTAGATGCTTGGACTCTGATAAAAACAAAAGATAAAAAATATGATTTTTTTATTCCACAAGAGGCGCGTGAATATATAAATGAATTTTTAAAAGATAAAGTTACGCATAGTGATTATTTAATTGTTTTAAATCCCGGTGGAAATTGGCCGCCCAAGCGTTGGCCAATAGATTATTTTGCAAAACTCGCCGATAGATTAATTGATGAATTAAATGTAAAAATTATTATTACCGGAAGCGTAAACGATTTAGGAATAGCGCAAACTATATCGAACTTGATGCACAATAAGCAAATTATTTTATGCGGTAAGACCAATCTAAAGCAATTAGGCGCTTTATTTGAAAGGGCAGATTTAGTTATATCTGCTGATTCTGGGCCGATGCATATTGCAGCAAGTCTGGGGAAAAAGTTAATCGCTATTTTTGGCCCGACTGCACCAAAAATCACTGGTCCTTACAATTCCGGGAATTGCATTGTTTTACAAAAAGATATTGGATGTAGCGTTCCTTGTTTTAAGATAAATTGTTACGATAATCGCTGTATGAAAGAGCTTAGTGTCGACGATGTTTTTAATCAAGTTATAAAGATAAAAAATGTTCGATAAATCAAAAATAAAAAAAATATTTTTTCTCACTCCCAGTAATATTGGAGATGTAATTTTAGCATTGCCGGTTTTGG
>JBFMBJ010000123.1:0-3652 GCA_040755235.1 Candidatus Omnitrophota bacterium | reverse complement strand
TTCCTAAAATAGCTATAGTGCGACCGCCTGCTTTTAATGCACCCTTATGACTTGCGGTATCAATGCCTCGCGCCATACCAGAAACAACACAAATCTTCTTTAAGGCTAATTCTTTTGCTAAATTTTCTGCTGTAACTATACCATAAAATGATGCCCTACGGGAACCTACCAAAGAAATGGAAATTAAATCTTCTGTTTTAATTTGGCCTTTCACATACAAAACTATCGGCGGATCCGTTATAGCCTTTAATGATACGGGATAGTTTTTATCATTTATAGTCAAAACTTTAATATTATTTTTTTTAATTAAATTTAATTCTTTATCTAAAACTACTCCGTTTTTGGACAAATTTTTTATTTTGTTAGCTATATTTTTTGTAATTCCCTCAATCTTTTGTAATTTATCTTCGGAGGCTTCTAATATATTACAAGCATTACCAAAATATTCAAAGAGGCGCTTTAGGCGAATACCTCCAATATCTGGAATAAAATTTAATGTAATTAAAGCTTCGAATTCAGTCATTTTTGATTAATTTTAAAACTTCATCTTTTGTTTGCGCAGGCGTTAATTTTGTTGTATCCAATATGTAGTGAGCTTGATTATAAAACGGTTCTCTTTTAATTAATAATTCCTTAATTTTTTCTATTGGGTTATCTACGTTTAATAATGGCCGGTGGTTAAACTTTTTTGTTCTTTCTAAGATTATTTCTGGCGTTGAGGTTAAACAAATCACTACTCCAGACTTTTTTAAATTATCTAAATTATCTTTATCTATCACTACTCCGCCGCCGCAAGCAACTATTAAATCCTTTTGCGCACTAATCTCTTTTACAATTTCTTTTTCTACTTTACGAAAATAAACTTCTCCTTTTTCTTCAAAAATCTTTGTAATAGATTTTTTTTCTTTAGTTGTAATTAAATCATCTAAATCCAAGAACTTACGATTTAAAGTTTTGGCAATTAATTTAGCTGTTGCAGTTTTGCCAGTTCCCATAAATCCAACTAAATAAATATTCTTCATATTTTTCTCCGTTAAAATCGCATATTTCTAAAGGGATCATAAAGAGAGATTTTAACATAATTTTTGCTTATCTGTCAAACACCGTTAGAAATATATAATTATAGCCGATTTTAGCATATAAACACGACTCTTTATTATAGCAAAATTTCTAACAGGGTCAAATAAAATAGCCCCGCACCTTCTCTTGAAAGATACGAGGCTATAAAAATTTATCCTAACCTATTGAATTCTCTTAAGATAGCAGTTATAATTACAAACTATGTCTTTTAGGGAATCTCCTCCAAACTTTTCTAAAAAGCTATTTGTTATCTCAAAACTCGCCATAGCCTCGGCAATCACTGCTGTTGCCTCTACCGCACAAATATCTGAACGCTCAATCGCTGCCTTAGTTGGCTTCTTAGTTAAAATATCTACCGAATCTAGGGGATTACCTAGCGTCGAGATAGGCTTCATGCAACAACGTATAATTATATCCTCTCCGTTAGAAATGCCTCCTTCTATACCGCCGGCATTATTAGTTTTATGATAAAAACCCTGCTTTTTAGAATAATAAATTGCGTCGTGCACCTGGGAACCAAATTTATCAGCATAAGCAAATCCCAAGCCAAACTCAATTGCCTTGATTCCTGGAATAGAAACTATTGCTTTGGCTAAAATACCACTTAAACGCCTATCATAATGTACATGAGAACCCAATCCAATAGGAACATTCTTTATAATTACTTCAAAGACTCCCCCCAAAGTATCTTTTTTACTAAAGGCTTCATCAATTTTTTTATGTTGTTGATTTATTTCTTTTTTACCACCGATATTTATCACCTTTGAGCTAAACTTAATATTAAATTTCTCTAAAAACATTTTACAAATCGCACCTACACTAACGCGTATTGCGGTCTCGCGCGCAGAAGCTCGCTCAGAAACATCCCTTATATCAGAGAAACCATATTTTAAACTACCTACCAAATCTGCATGCCCCGGGCGTGGAGAAACTAAAGGACTCATCTCATCAATTTTATAATCTTTATTACTAATCATTAAAGCAAGTGGAGAACCCAAGGTCTTATTTCTTTTAATACCAGCTAATATTTCTATTTTATCTTTTTCTAATTTCATACGCGGACCGCGACCATAGCCAGATTGCCTGCGTACGAGCTCTTGATTTATCTTCTCTTCTTCGATTACAAGACCCGCAGGAAATCCTTCTAAAATTGCCACGAGCGCTCTTCCGTGTGATTCACCCGCTGTCAATATTCGCAACATTTCTTGCCTCCTATCGTTTAACCGAATAAAAATCTTAAAATTTCTTTACCCCACATCAAAGAAATAAACGCTGCCAAAGAAAGAAACGGACCATAAGGAATTAAATGGCTTTTTTTTCTAATTATAAGATACACCCCTAGTAAGGCACCAAAAAATGGGGCTAAGAAAAATGTTAAAAGCGTTTTTTTAAAACCTAAAAATGCACCTATCATCGCAAGCAACTTTATATCGCCACCGCCCATAGATTCGGTCTCGCCTTCTATAGAACCTTTTTTTAAAATTTTAAAAATAATAATGTCCCCGATAATCCCAGTTAGATAAATCACGATTCCTCCACAAAGTAATCCCCCCAAAGAATAATATAAAGGTAAAAGATTCATTTCGCGACCAAAAAAACTGCGTAATATGGCAATACTCACTCCCACAATCATTCCACCTATAGAGATTTCATCTGGAATAATACGGTGTTCAATATCAATAAATGATGCAACAATCAGAAAACTAGTTAAGATAAGATAAACAAAAAAATTAACCTGAAAACCAAAATGGATAAATAACGCCAGAAATAAGATTGCTGTAAATAATTCTACCAGAGGATACCTTAATGATATCTTTTCTTTACAAAACCGACATTTACCTTGTAAAAACAAATAACTTAAAATAGGAATATTGTCATACCATATAATTGTTTTTTGGCATTTTGGGCAAATTGAACGCTTTGGTTTTCTGATCGACATTTCGCGAGGCAGGCGCCAAATACAGACATTAAAAAAGCTTCCTGCAATAAGTCCAAAAATAAAAACGAATATTCGCTCTATCATAATTTGTTAATTGCTTCTTCTAACGCTTGCTTCATTATTTGAATTGGCGCATCTAATCCTGTAAAATGTTTAAATGAAAGGGTTCCTTGATATAAAAGCATACCCAAACCATTACTTGTTTTACAACCAATATTTTTAGCTAATCTTAATAATTTTGTTTCCATTGGATTATAGATCAAATCATAAACAAATAAATTTTTATGAAGTAACTCTTCTTTAATTAAACACGGATCTGTTTCTTTCATTCCAACTGGCGTTGTATTTATCAATAAATCAGCACTTTTTATATCTATCTTATCTATAGAATCGACAAAACTCATATTGCATTTTGGAAATTCTTTATTAGTTTTCTCTGCTAACTGCGATGCCTTATCTTTATTTATATCATTAATTACTATAGTTTTTATACCGTGTCTTGCTAATTGATTTACCACTGCCTTACTAGCTCCACCAGCACCAAGAATGACTGCTTTCTTATCTAAAAGATTAAATTTTAAATCTTGGGTTAAATGCCTATGAAAACCAATGCCATCTGTATTCCATCCTTCG
>JBFMBJ010000122.1:0-3676 GCA_040755235.1 Candidatus Omnitrophota bacterium | reverse complement strand
AGGAAATAGGGATTAATTACAGTGAAACTAAAACATGCCCAAAATGTAACACGGAATTTAAGTATCTTTGCTTTAATCAAGGATGGGATTTTAATAGAATTCGAAGAATTAAAGAAAAAAGGCCAGACTTGATTCTGATTGAATACGAAGACATTAAAAAATTATTCGCTAAAGATAAAGCAAGGAATTTATTTAAAAGCTGAATTAAGACAAACCCGAAATCCGAATATCGAAATCCTAAACAATGTTCAAATGACCAAAATCCAAATGACCAAAACAAAAAAATAAAAAGTTTTGAACATTTGAAAATTAGAACATTTGAATTTGTTTCGAATTTCGGGTTTAGAATTTCGAATTTAAATTTAAGGGGGTTTTATGGTAAAAATTTTAGTAATTTATTATTCTCGTTCGGGAAATACCAAAAAAATAGCAGAACTGATTACAGAAAATCTTAAGAAAGAGTCTTTAGATGTAGAATTAAAAAATATTACTAATATAAAAGCAGAGGATTTGTTAAATTATGACGGAATTATTGTTGGCTCGCCTACGTATTATGGTTCGATGAGCTCCGAAATAAAAAAACTTTTTGATGATTCTGTAAAATTTCATGGGAAATTAGACGGAAAAATTGGAGCAGCATTTTCGTCGAGTGCCAATATCGCCGGTGGTAACGAAACCACCATTCTAGATATCTTGAATGCTATGCTTATACATGGTATGATTATTCAAGGAGATTGGCAGGGTAGTCACTATGGACCAGTTTCTGTTAATGCGCCTGATCAGAGAGTAGAAAAAGAATGTGCTAGATTTGCAGGGCGTTTTGCAAAATTAATTAATAAAATTAAAGGATAAATGAAATATTTAATTACTTTTATTACTTGCGCAAATCAAGAAGAGGCAAAAAAAATTGCTAACTTTCTTTTGAAGAAAAAATTAGCTGCCTGCATAAATATTATTCCTAAAGTAGAATCTTTATTTTGGTGGAAAGGAAAGATTGATAAGGCTTCTGAGTTACTTCTAGTGGTAAAAACAAAGAAGAGTTTATTTAAGAAATTATTAATAGGAGTAAAAATTCTGCATAGTTACAGTTGTCCTGAGATAATCGCTTTACCAATAATAGATGGCAATAAAGAATATTTAAAATGGCTCAATGACTCTACAAGGTAATATTTTCGATTATTTTATTGTTTTTTTCGGCGGGATTTTAACCAGTTTTTCGCCGTGTATGTATCCATTATTGCCGGCGATGGTAGCCTATATTTTGCCAAAAAGCACTTCGCGGAAAAAGGGCTTTATTTTAAGTTTGTTTTATGTTTTAGGTTTAAGTATTACCTATTCAATTTTAGGTTTAATCGCCAGCTTATCAGGTCAATTATTCGGTAGACTGACAACAAAACCGATTTTTTATTTAATAGTTGCAAATATCTATATTATTTTAGGATTAGTTTTATTAGATGTTTTTGAATTGCCGATGCCGCATTTTTTTAAAGCAAAAAATGTTGAACCAAAAGGCTATTGGTCAACGCTGATTTTTGGGATGATTTCAGGTTTAATGATCGGACCATGTATTACCCCAATTTTAGCCAGTGTTTTAATTTATGTAAGCACCAAACAAAATATAATCTTCGGAAGCACTTTACTATTCGCATTTTCTTTTGGTATGGGATTTTTATTTATTTTATTAGGGGCCTTTGGAGGAGCTTTATTAAGTTTTCCAAAATCCGGAGAGTGGTTATTAAAGATAAAGAAAATTTGCGGTATTATTTTAATTTTAGCAGGTGAGTATTTTCTCTTTAAGGCTGGGAGATTAAGCATATGAAAAGAAAATTTATTTTTATATTAATAATATTAAGTTTTTTTGCCAGCGTAACTTGTGTTATGTCTAGTGCTATTACTTCTCGTTTAAAAACAGGCATAGAAGCACCGAATTTTGTCTTAAAAGATTTAAATGATAAAGATATAGATTTAACAAGCTTTAGAGGCAAGTCTTCAGTTTTAATTTTTTTCTGGATTGCTGATTGTTATGCCTGCCAAATAGAAACAAGTGAAATAACAAAGTTGTATCCTAAATTCAAAGAAAAAAATATTGAAATTTTAACTATAAATTTAGGAGATTCTAAAGAAAGAGTGCAGTCTTTTGTAAAACGATATAATGTAAATTATCCAGTATTATTAGATCTAGATACTAATGTTGGTCGAGCGTATAAGTTAATTGGCGTCCCTACATTAGTTTTAGTGGATCAAAAGGGTATCGTTAGCTTTGTTGAAAACGAATTACCGCAAGAATTTAAAAACGAAAATGGAATTTAAGCCCAAATGTATTACCACAGGTATTGGCAGCCTGCCGTATAAAAATTCTAAAGAAGCTCTGGATTTGATTTTAAAATACCTACCAGACTTGCCTTTTTGGCCGCAACTTCCCCAGAGAGACTTTAAAGAATCTATGGTCATACAGTATACCCAAGGCATTCCTTGTCTAGAGACAGAAAATAAAGAAATTGTTTTTAAAGAGGAGCGCTACACGCCAGAAGCCTTGACCAGTTTTTATGAAAAAGTTTTAGCCGGAGATTTAGAATATTTTAAAATTACAGAAGATTTTGCAAAGGGTTTTTATGAATTTTTAAATGCTTTAGAAAATAATTTGATAAAAGCAGATTTTATCAAAGGTCAAGTTACGGGTCCCTTTACTTTCGCGGCGAGTATAAAAGATAAAAATGATAAATCAATGCTATCAGACCAGACAATGATGGAGGTAGTGGTTCAGGGTTTAGTAATGAAGGCCTCTTGGCAGATAAAAAAAATAAAAGACTATAAAAAGAATCCAATTATATTTTTTGATGAACCATATTTAAGCGCCTTTGGCTCAGCCTATACACCTTTAACAAAAGAAGTTGTAGTAAAGACACTTGTTAACTTAATCGAGCCTTTAAAAAAACAAGATTGTCTATTGGGGATACATTGTTGTGGCAATACAGATTGGTCGATTTTTATGGAGAGTGGTTTTGATATTATTAATTTTGATGCTTTTAATTATTTTCAAAATTTAGCTTTATATACAAATGATTTAAAAAAATTCTTAAAAAACAAAGGAACATTGGCCTGGGGGATTGTGCCAACAAGCGGTTTTGAAAAAGAAACTAGAGAATCTTTATCTAAAAGGTTCGAAAATAATATAGATATCTTAGATAAAAAAGGCCTCGATAGAGAATTAATTTTCAAGCAAGCTTTAATTACTCCGAGTTGCGGATTAGGAACTTTAAATATCCGAGAAGCCCAAGGCGTTTTTAAATTACTCAGTAACCTTTCAGAAGACTTAAGAAAAAAATTTCATTGACAAATTAATTTTTGAAGCGTAAAATTAATTCTTCTTGTTAAAGGAATAACTAATGATGAAAGAAATTCGTATTCATGCCCGTGCCGGTCAAGGCGCAATCACTACCGCAACACTTTTAGGCCAAGTTTATTTTCTGGAAGGAAAATATTCTTATGCCTTTCCGCATTTTGGAGCTGCCCGTATGGGTGCGCCAATGAATGCTTTTGTGCGCGTAGAAGAAAAACCCGTAAGATTACGTAGTCAGATTTACGAACCAGATTATCTACTTATCGTAGATCCTACCCTTATGCGTGGTTATAATTGTTTTTCCGGACTGAAAGAGAATGGTATTGCTATTATTAA
>JBFMBJ010000121.1:0-3713 GCA_040755235.1 Candidatus Omnitrophota bacterium | reverse complement strand
TAGGCGGAGAAGTTATTTGTTATATTTGGTAAAAATTTAAAAAAAATGTCACGTATAGGTAAAAAAGTACTAGTAATTCCAGATAAAGTAAAAGTCCAAGTTCAAAATGGAATGGTTTTGGTAGAAGGACCTAAGGGCAAAGTGGATTACCAGCTTCCAAGCGATATTTCTGTAGAAATTAGCGGAAATAGTGTATCTGTTAAACGTTCTAACGATACAAAATTTAACAAAGCACTTCATGGTTTAGTGCGAACTTTAATTCTTAATATGGTTAAAGGAGTAACAGAGGGTTATGTTAAAGAATTAGAAATTCAAGGTGTGGGTTATAAGGCTGAAGTTAAAGGAAGTGATTTAATTTTAACTTTAGGATTTTCTCATCCGGTAAATTTTCCTGTTCCCGAAGGGATAAAAATAGGCGTAGTAAAGCAGACACAGATTGCTATAACTGGTCTTGATAAGGCAAGGGTTGGACAAACTGCAGCAGAAATTCGAGATATCTTGCCACCAGAACCATATAAAGGAAAAGGCATCCGTTATGTTGGAGAACACGTTCGTAAGAAAATAGGAAAAGCGGTAACAAAATAAAAATATGAAAAAAAAGAACATAGAAGCAATAACAATCAGGCATTATCGAATAAGAAAAAAGGTTATCGGAACAAAAGAGCGTCCGCGTATTAGTTTATACCGTGGTTTAAAAAATCTACATGCGCAATTAATCGATGATAAAAATAATAAAATTATTTTAAGCATTTCAACGGGCGCAGATGATTTTAAAAAACAATTACGTTATGGCGGAAATGTCAAAGCCGCAATTTCCTTAGGCCAAATGCTTGCTAAAAAAGCAAAGGAAGCTGGCATAGAAAAAGCAGTTTTCGATCGAGGTGGATATCTTTATCATGGAAGAATAAAGGCATTTGCAGATGCTGCCAGAAAAGAAGGGTTAATTTTTTAATATGCAAACAACAAGTTTAAATAGAGCTAATCAAGTAAATCAAGATCAAGAAGGTATTATTGAAAAAATTGTTGCTATTAATCGTGTAACTAAGGTTACTAAGGGTGGTAAAAAAATGTCTTTTACTGCTTTGGTTGTTATGGGTGATGGTAAGGGCCGCGTAGGGATGTCTCTGGGTAAAGCTAATGAAGTTTCAGATGCCATACGTAAGGGTCTAAATCAATGTAGAAAAGCCATGTTTAAAGTAAATTTGAAAGGAACGACCATTCCTCATGATATAGTTGGTGAGTTTGGCGCGGCAAAAGTAATGCTTAAGCCAGCATTTGAAGGAACGGGTATTATTGCTGCTGGATCTGTACGTGCAGTTTGTGAAGCAGCTGGAATAAAAGATATTTTAACAAAATGTGTTAAGTCAAATAATCCAGTTAACGTAATCAAGGCAACGCTTTTAGCCTTAAGCAAGTTGATGAATGAAGAAGAAGTTGCTAGATTAAGAGCACAGGTAGAATCAGACAATGTTGAATAAAATTAAAAAACCATTAGGTGCTAATAGAAAACCAAAATTAGTTGGTCGTGGGACGGGTTCTGGGCATGGTAAGACATGCTGCCGTGGCCAAAAAGGACAATTGTCTCGTACAGGGCATAAGGTTTGGCCGGGATTTGAAGGCGGGCAAATGCCTTTGATTAGGCGTATTCCAAAAAGAGGTTTTAATAATAAATTTAAAAAAGAATTTCAAGTAGTAAATTTAGCGAATATTTTAAAATTAAAAGATGTAACAAATATTGATCCAAAATTTTTAAAAGAACAGGGTCTTATTAAAAAAGAAAACGCTCTTGTAAAAATCTTAGGAAGAGGCGAAGAAGTTAAAAAACCTCTTAAAATAAAAGTGCATGCTTTTTCTGCTAGTGCCAAAGAAAAAATTGAAAAAGCAGGCGGTACTGTTGAGATAATTTCGTAAATATGCTATCGGCTTTTAGTAATTCTTTTAAGATACCAGAGCTCAAGAATAAAATATTAGTTACGCTTGGCTTAATTATCGTTTATAGATTAGGCTGTTTTATTCCTACGCCTGGGATAGATGGTAAGGCCCTAGCAGAATTTTTTAATCGCATTTCCCAAACGCAGGGTGGCGCGCTCTTTGGCATAATGAATATGTTTTCCGGTGGTGCTATGGAAAGATTAACCATTTTTGCACTCGGTATCATGCCTTATATCTCAAGCTCCATTATCTTACAGCTTTTAACTGCAGTAGTTCCAGCTTTAGAGAAACTTGCTAAAGAAGGGAAAACCGGTTATCAGAAAATCAACCAATATACACGTATTGGCACAGTAGGCCTTGCGATAGTACAGTCATATTTTATTGCTCTTTGGTTGGAAAATCCCGCACGTTTTGAAGGATTAAAGATAGTGCTTTTTCCGGGAATGGGCTTTAGGATCTTAACTGTTGTTACGCTTACCTGTGGAACAATTTTTATTATGTGGCTGGGTGAGCAAATTCAAGAGCGCGGGATTGGTAACGGCATATCATTAATCATCACAGCTGGTATTATTTCACGTATCCCGATCGCAATTACGCAATTAATTATTTTAATTTCGCCAACCAATGCAGCTAGGCGTCAAATCCAACCCTACGTACTTTTAATCATGGCAGTATTATTAGTAGGGGTTATTTTAACAGTTACTTTAATTACTCAAGGGCAACGCAGAATTCCTGTGCAATATGCTCGTCGGGTAGTGGGTAGAAAAATTTATGGAGGGCAGTCTACCTATATTCCTTTAAAGGTTGATACCTCTGGAGTTATCGCGATTATTTTTGCGCAGTCTATAATATTATTTCCGGCGACATTGGCATCTTTTGTTCCTAATCCGACATTTCAAAGATTTGCCAATAGCTTAATTCGAGGGCACTTTCTTTACACGGTGATTTATGCAGCATTAATTATATTTTTCTGCTATTTTTATACCGCGATTGTTTTTAATCCGGTAGATATATCAGAGAATATGAAAAAATATGGCGGTTTTATTCCGGGAATTAGGCCGGGGGATTCTACCGCTACTTTCCTAGATTATGTGATGACGCGCATTACAGTAGCTGGAGCTTTGTTCGTAACTTTTATTGCAATTTTTCCGGATTTTCTCATGGCCTGGCTTAAAGTACCATATTTAATAGCATCATTTTTTGGTGGAACTGGTATCTTAATTACTGTAGGTGTCATGTTAGATACCATGAAACAAATAGAATCACACCTTCTAATGCGTAATTACGAAGGCTTCATGAAAACAGGAACCATTAGAGGGCGTAGATGAGATTAATCTTACTTGGGGCACCTGGTGTTGGTAAAGGAACACAAGCAAAAATGCTCCAGAATTATTTTAAAGTTCCACATATTTCAACAGGTGATATTTTACGTGCAGCTGTAAAAGAGAATTCTCTTTTAGGACAAAAAGCAAAGAGTTTTATGGAAAAAGGTGAATTAGTGCCTGATTCTTTAGTAATACAAATGGTTGCTGAAAGATTAAGTCAGTCAGATACATTACAAGGATTCATCTTAGATGGCTTTCCCAGAAATTTAGCGCAGGAAAAATCTTTAGCCGAAATATTTAAGCAAAAAAATATTAAAATAAATAAAGTTATTTATTTCCAAGCTCCCGAGAAGGTTATTGTTGAGAGGCTTACAGGTAGGCGTGTATGTAAAAGTTGCAATGCAATTTTCCATATTAAAAATATGCCGTCAAAAGTTGATATGATTTGTGATAATT
>JBFMBJ010000120.1:0-3729 GCA_040755235.1 Candidatus Omnitrophota bacterium | reverse complement strand
TTTAAAACCAACTCTTGCTAAATTTAATGCACAGTTTGAACCTAGGCCCCCAGCTCCGGCTAATCCAATTCGGGCATTTTGAATCTTTGCAAAATTATTCTCGCCAATTTTTTTTATTAAGTTCTCTTTAAATTGACTCATCTAAATATGCATCCAATCTTTTAAAACTGCCTGATACCCTTTTTTTTCTAATATTTCTATTATCTCGTAAACATTTCTTCTATCATTAATTTCGAATTGATTTGAATTTTGATTAATCGCTTCATCCATTATATGGCCGCCAACACAAGTCTTAGAGCCAGCAGACATCCTAGTTATTCCTAAAGGAACAAGGTTATCTCTAAAATTATAATTCTCGCGTGTTGATAAAGTAATTCCAAGCCTTGGAAAAAAAATCCTTAAGGCAAGAATTGCCTGAACTATATTTTTATCTGTAACCGGATAATTTAATTTAAAATCTCCTGTGTGCGGCCTGATTCTTGGAATAGATACACTTAAATCCAATTCTCTAAAATTTTCTTGCAAATATTTTGCATGTAGGCCTAGTAAAAATACTTCTTTTCTCCAATTAGCTAAACCAAGAAGTGAGCCAATATTTATAAAATGCATTCCTGATTTTGCTGCGCGCTCTGTGGCTTCTAACCTAAATCGATAATCTTTCTTTGGCCCTTTAAAATGTACTTGATCATAAATTATATGGTCGTAAACCTCTTGGTAAATAGTCAAACCATCTACTCCAACATCAATAAGTTCTTTATATTCTTCTTCCCTGAGAGCATAGATTTCAATAGCAATTGAACTAAAATATTTTTTTAATAAAGCTAGGCAATCTTTTATGTAACTAAGAGGGCTTTTGCTTCTAGACTCTCCGGTTAAAACAAGAATATGTTTTAGGCCACTTGATGAAATAATTTGCGCTTCTTTTTCCACTTCCTTTAAACTAAGTTTCTTACGTATAATATTATTTTTAGCATTAAAACCACAATAAAGACATTCATTATCACAATAATTCGATAAATATAAAGGCGTGTAAAGCTGAATTGTGCGGCCAAAATATTTTAAGGTTAGCTGGTGAGCACGCTGGGCTAAATTTTCTAAACAGTTTTCAGTATCACAAGATAAAAGTAAAAGAAATTGCTCTATACCAATCTCATCAATTTGCAAGATTTTTTCTATATCAGTAGCTGAAGTATTACAAGATGAATTTTGTAAATCTAGGTCTTTATATTTAAGGTAAATATCGTAAAAACTCATTTTAATCGTTTTCTCTTAAGAAACCGGTTAAAGGTGAAGATGCTTGGGCTTGGTTTATACTTGTGGGTATACCTGATAAATAAGCCAATCTTCCAGCTGAGACCGCTTGACTAAAAGCATAAGCAATATTCGCTGGATCACTTGCTATTGCAATAGCAGTATTTACCAAAACTGCGGCACAACCCAATTCCATACACTCACAGGCTTCTGAGGGCTTGCCTAATCCTGCATCAACTATCACCGGAATTTTTATTTCATTAATTAAAATCTGGACCAGTTCTTTTGTCTTTATGCCTCGGTTACTTCCAATGGGAGAACCCAAGGGCATTACTGCTGCTGCTCCTCTATCAACTAATCTTTTAGCAATAGATAAATCTGGACTCATGTAAGGTAAGACTACAAAACCTTCTTTGGCTAAAATTTCTGTGGCCTTTAAAGTCTCTAAATTATCGGGCAATAAATACTTGTTATCCGCTATAACTTCAACTTTAACCCAATTACCACAACCGCTTGCTTTTGCAAGACGGGCAATTCGCACTGCTTCATCGGCGTTGCGCGCACCAGAAGTATTTGGCACCAAAATACAATTTTTTGGAATATAATCCAAAATATTATCTTTTTTCGATTCAATATCAACCCTTCTTAAAGCAACCGTAACTACTTCGGTCCCGGCTGTTTCTAAGGCCTGCTTCATTAATTTATAACTTGCGAATTTTCCCGTGCCAATAAAAAGCCGATTTTTAATTTTATGACCGGCTATCTTTAAAAAGTCTTCCAAGCTTATCCTCCTCCGACAAAACTGACGATTTCAAGGTTATCATTTTCATTTAGAACAATTTTTTCCCATTCTTCTTTTGGAATAATAGAAAAATTATGTTCAACCACAATCTTCTCACAGGACAGGCCTTTATGTGTTATTAATTCAAAAATATTCTTTATTTTATCAATCGCTTCATCTTTACCATTTATTTTTATAATCATTTCGGAGTCCTTTTTTGGTTAATCTTTTCTTTAAAAATTTTTGTTGTTGATACAATATCTTTGGCCTGCATTATCCCCCGGATTAAAGCAACAATTTTTGCACCTTTATCTAAAATCTCATCTAAATTAGATAAATTTATGCCGCCAATAAAAACCACTGGTTTTTTGGTAATTTCCAAGACTTCTTTTATATCTTTGGTGCCAATAAAATAATCTTTTGTAAGGGTCGGAAAAATCGGGCCATAACTAAGGTAATCAAAATCTTCTCGGGTATTGGCAATTTTAAATTGCTCAATTGAATGCGTAGAAATACCAATTATCTTGTTTTTACCAATGATATTTCTAGTATTTTCTAGAGGATATTTTAAAATATCCTCTTGTCCTAAATGAAGACCATCAGCATCTATTTCTTTTACAAGATAGGGATCATCATTTACGATAAATGTAACATTATTTTTTTTACAAAGAGCTCTTAATTCTCTTCCTAAATTTAAAAGCTGGTCTTTAGATTTATTCTTTTCGCGCATCTGTAAAATATCTATACCACCCAGAATCGCTTCTTTTGTAATTTCTAGTGCACTTTTTCCTAAAGCACAATCTTGGCTAAACACTAAATACAAACTATAATCTTTGATTTTATTTTTTTCTGACATATGGAAGTTTTATAAAAATTTAAAGAATCTATAATTTATAAGCGAATGGCGATTTTAGTTAAAGCAGCTTAAAATTTTAGGGAATCCGCCAAAATTCTTGGCGGGATGGCGAGCATGTTTGAATCCATCCTGGCGAATAGCCGACGGATGAGTTGCGCAGCCACCGAAAATTTTAAGACCTTTGACGTTAGAAAATCGCCCCTGAGCGTAGAAATTATTAGATTCTTTATAACTAGAAAATTGATTCTTTAAACAAAAAACCCTTATGCCAGAAACATAAGGGTTAAATTAAGCTATTTTTCCTACGCTGGCATTATCCAGATCAGGTTAGAAGGGTAATCTACTTATTTGATAGAACTCTCAGGCCGCTCTTACGACCTCCCCTTTTTTATTCTTTAATATTCTATCACAATTAATCTATTTTGTCAAATGATATCGACCTAACCAAAAAACTTATCGCCTTGCGCCCAATTCTCACCACTTACTTCATCAATAACTAAATATGTAGCATCTTTTGGTTTACCTGCTACTTTTAAAAGTGTATCGGAAAATTCTTTGGCGATTTGCTTTTTTTGGTCTTTGGTTAGTTTGCCTACAACCTTTAAATTAACAAACGGCATAAACCCTCCTAAATTATCTTTTAATTACTAATATTCCCAATGAAGCAAAAACATTTGGCAAGATAAAAACTTTTCTCTTTTCTCCTAAATAAATCTTTTTTTCAATTTTAATTTGTTTAGTCTTGCAATAATCTATAAAATCATAAATACTTAAAGAGCGTAAGTTTGGTGTTTCGTACCAAGAATAAGGTAAGCTTTCTGTAACTGGAGCCCTACCTCTA
>JBFMBJ010000119.1:0-3749 GCA_040755235.1 Candidatus Omnitrophota bacterium | reverse complement strand
TTCGGCCCTTCCTGTAAATCAACTAATAATATTACAACTGAATCTCCAGGAATAAAACCAAAGCTATGAATTCCAAAATGATAGTCCATTAGCTTTGGACCTAATTTAGACATCAACGTCTTTTTTCCACTTCCATCACTGCCGAAAATAATAATATTTTTCATATCGATAATTTTAATTATTGAATCTTATTTCTCGTAGGTAGAATAATAATATGGAGTAAAGGCCTTAAATTCTGCGGCACAAGTATCAACTAATTTAAAAACCGGCTCAAGTTTTAAATCAGCCCTTTTTTGATAAATCTCTTCTTCTTTTTTATCTAAAATTTTAGCTAGATACACATCGCTAAAACCAAATTCTTTTGCCTTAATTAGTAAATCTCTATTTAGGTTATCTTTATTTTCTAAAAGCGTTTTTTCGAAATCAATAAGCTCTTTTATATTATACAAAAACCATTTATCAATTTTAGTAATCTCATAAATTTTATCAATACCCAAACCCGCTCTTAAAGCATCTGCTAAATAAAACAGACGCTCTGTGTTAGGAACTCTTAATTTTTCATCAATTATATCATATATCCCATTTTCAAGTTTTATATTCGCTAAATCTTTAAATAAAACACTCTCCAAACCATATTTTTTTATTTCTAAGGACCTTATTCCTTTTTGCAATGCCTCTTTAAAAGTTCTTCCGATAGACATCGCCTCTCCTACGGATTTCATAGAAATTGTTAATGTGGGATCGGCAAAAGGAAATTTTTCAAAAGTAAAACGCGGTATTTTTACCACACAATAATCAATCGCTGGTTCAAAACAAGCAGGGGTTTCACGAGTAATATCGTTTTGAATTTCATCGAGTGTATAACCTACGGCTAATTTTGCAGCAATTTTTGCAATGGGAAAACCTGTAGCTTTAGAAGCAAGGGCGGAACTGCGTGAAACTCGTGGATTCATTTCAATAATTACCATCCGGCCCGTCTCTGGATGAATAGCAAATTGAATATTTGATCCACCTGTTGAAACACCAATTTCTCGAATGCAGGCAATTGATGCATCGCGCATTTTTTGATATTCTTTATCAGTTAAAGTTTGAATTGGTGCTACCGTAATACTATCTCCTGTATGAATTCCCATAGGATCTAAATTTTCAATAGAACAGATAATTACGACATTATCTTTTGTATCGCGCATCACTTCTAATTCAAATTCTTTCCAGCCAATAACCGATTCTTCAATTAAAACCTCGCTAATCATGCTAGATTCTAGTCCGCGCTTAGCTAACACCTTAAACTCTTCCATGTTATAGGCTACGCTTCCACCTGTGCCACCAAGAGTAAAACTCGGCCTAATAATTACAGGATATCCGATCTCTTTAGCTACTAGACAAGCATCTTTCAAATTATAAGCCTTATCGCTTTTGGGTAAATCTAAGCCGATTCGCTGCATTGCTTCTTTAAAAAGGCGCCTGTCTTCTGCTTTTTTAATCGACTTGATATCTGCGCCGATAGTTTCAACCTTATATTTTTTTAAAACCCCTGCTTTATCTAGACCTACTGCAATATTTAAAGCAGTTTGCCCTCCTAAAGTCGGTAATAACGCATCTGGTTTTTCTTTAGTAATAATTTTTGTAACCATTTCTACAGTTATCGGCTCAACATAAGTTTTATCTGCCATTTCTGGATCCGTCATAATCGTTGCGGGATTGGAATTAACCAAAATTACTTCGTACCCTTCTTCTTTTAAAACTTTACAGGCCTGTGATCCTGAATAGTCAAATTCACACGCCTGTCCGATAACAATTGGCCCGGAACCGATAATTAAAATCTTCTTAAGATCTTTTCTTTTGGGCATGATTTTCTTTCATCAAATTTATAAAATTTTTAAATAAATATTCTGCATCATGTGGACCAGGGGAAGCCTCTGGATGGAATTGCACGCTAAATATAGGTAACTTTTTATGTCTTATTCCTTCAAGGGTATTGTCATTTAAATTCGTATGCGTAATTTCAATATCTTTTTTCGGTAAACTTTTTATATCTACGCAAAATCCATGATTCTGCACAGAAATATAAACTTTTTCTTTTTTTAGGTCTTTAACCGGATGATTTGCACCGTGATGACCGAATTTAAGCTTATAAGTCTTGCCTCCTAAGGCCTGCCCTAACATCTGTTGCCCTAAACAGATACCAAACATCGGTACTTTACCAAGTAGCTCTTTAATTGTCTTAACTACATAACCAACTGCTGCCGGGTCCCCCGGACCATTAGAAAGTAAAATTCCGTCGGGATTCATTTCTAAAATTTCTTGTGCAGTTGTTTTTGCAGGAACTACAATTACCTTACAATCATAACTTTCTAAAATACGCAAAGTATTATATTTAATTCCACAATCTAAAACTACTACCTTATATTTTCCTTTTTTCGACCATTCATAAGCTTTATCACAAGTAACTTCTTTAACTAAATCAATACCTTCTAAGCCAGGAGAATTCTTTGCTTTTTTAACTAAACTTTTTTCATCCGAATCAACAGTCGATATCACTCCTTTCATTGCACCTGCTTGCCTGATATGAAAAGTTAGTTCTCTGGTATCAATGCCTTCAATACCTAAGATATTATTTTCTTTTAAATAATCACTCAATGTTTTTTTGCTGCGCCAATTACTATCAATTTTAGAATATTCTTTTACCACAAACCCTTCCACAAATGGCTTATATGATTCTACGTCTTCTTCATTTATGCCATAATTACCAATTAAAGGATATGTCATAGCAACAATTTGTCCCTTATAAGAAGGATCTGTTAAAATCTCCTGATACCCAGACATGGAAGTATTAAAAACGACTTCTCCATATCGCTCTCCTCCAGCACCAAAAGATTGTCCCTTAAAGATTTTCCCGTCTTCTAAGGCAAGTATAGCATTCATAATTATTTTTTTATTGTAATAGCGGCTTTAACAAAATCTCTAAATAAGGGATGAGCACAATCGGGTTTCGATTGAAACTCTGGATGAAACTGCACAGCTACAAAAAATGGATGTGTTGTAATCTCAACTATCTCTACTAAATTTTTCTTTGGATAAATCCCAACAAAATTCAGGCCATATTTTTGAAAAATATTACGATACTTATTATTGAATTCATAACGATGACGATGACGTTCTGATATAATTGATTTTTTATAAGCAGCGTAAGTCTTAGTACTGGGCTTTATTCTACAAGGATAACTACCCAAACGCATTGTCCCACCCAAATCTTTAATCTTTTTTTGTTCTTCTAATAAACTAATTACTGGATGCCTTGTCTTTTTATTAAATTCTGTAGAATTAGCATCTTTAAAACCCAAAACATTGCGGGCAAATTCTATTACTACACACTGCACCCCTAAACATAATCCTAATAAAGGAATTTTATTCTCACGGGCATATTTAATGGCATTTATTTTTCCTTCTACGCCACGGTAACCAAATCCACCCGGAACTAAAATTCCATCCATGTCTTTTAAAACTTTTGCTGGGTCTTGCTTTTCTAGAGTTTCGGCATCTATTTTTAGAAGTTCAATTTTTGCTTTATTAGCAATTCCAGCATGGGTTAAAGATTCGTAAATAGATTTATAAGCATCTTGTAACTGAATATATTTTCCTACAATCGCGATTTTAACTTGATGCCTTGGATTTAAAATATTATTTACCACATCTTTTTTCCAATTCACTAAATCTTTATCTTTACGCTTCAAATTTAGGAGCTTTAA
>JBFMBJ010000118.1:0-3914 GCA_040755235.1 Candidatus Omnitrophota bacterium | reverse complement strand
ATATTACTTATTTTTTTATTTTATATTCTTCTTTTAAAATTATTATATGGGAAAGATTTATCAAGAAAAAGTTAAAATAGTTTCTAACTCTAAAATCAAAAATAATTATTTTAAAATGGTTTTAGAACCAAAGAATATTTCTATTAACGCTAAGCCAGGTCAATTTTTAGAACTGATGGTTTCCGATCAATTTGATCCATTGTTACGAAGACCGTTCTCTATACACCGCATAGAAAATAAAAAGATAACGATCTTATATGAAGTTTTAGGTAGAGGAACACAAATTTTATTACAAAGAAAATCCGGCGAATACTTAGATGTAATTGGGCCATTAGGAAATGGGTTTAATATAGAATCAAAAATTAAAAATCAAAAATCAAAAATTATCTTGGTTGCTGGAGGAATGGGAGTTGCGCCGCTTGTTTTTCTTGCGGAAAGGTTAGCAAAACTCAAAACTCAAAACTCAAAACTCAAAACTTTGGTATTAATTGGTGCAAAAACAAAAAATCATTTATTGTGTGAAAAAGAATTTAAAAATTTTGGTTGTGAAGTTCAAATCTCTACTGACGATGGCTCAATGGGTTTCAAAGGCAAGGCCACAGATTTATTAAAGAATCTTTTACGAGCGACGAGCGACGAGCGACGAACGACGGTTTTTGCTTGTGGGCCTAAGCCCATGTTAAAAGAAATAGCAATAATTTCAGAAAAATATGACATCAAGGCCCAAATTTCTCTAGAAGCATATATGGCTTGTGGTTTTGGTGCATGCTTGGGATGTGTAGCTAAGACTAGAGAGGGGTATAAAATGGTTTGTTCCGATGGACCTGTATTTGAGGCAAAAGAAATTTTATGGGAATGAATTTAAAAGTTAACTTGGGAAAATTAAAATTAAAAAATCCGGTTCTAGTTGCTTCGGGAACTTTTGGTTACGCAAAGGAATTTTCTAGCTTTTTAAATTTAAAAGAATTAGGCGGCATTGTTACAAAGACTATTACTTTAAAGCCTCGTTCTGGAAATAAACCACCGCGTTTAGTAGAAACACCTGCAGGATTATTAAACTCTATTGGCCTGCAGAATGAAGGCCTAGATTATTTTATGGAAAAACAATTGCCCGAGTTTAAAAAAATCGGGATTCCCATAATTGTTAGTCTGGGTGCAGAAGAAATAGAGGAATATGCAATTTTGGTAAAAAAATTAGAAAAAATCTCCTATATCGATGCCTTTGAATTAAATATTTCTTGTCCGAATGTCAAAGATCACAATGTGCAAAAACCTGGTTTGATTGCTCAGGATCCTCAAGCAACTTATGAAGTGGTTAAGTTGGTACGTCGACTCACCAAGAAGCCATTAATTACTAAACTTTCACCAAATGTTACAGATATTGTTTTAATGGCTCAGGCAGCAGCCAATGCTGGAACAGATATCTTAAGTTTAGTGAATACTTTTTTTGGTATGAGTGTGGATATTCATACAAGAAAACCGAAGTTGGCAAACATTGTGGGTGGATTAAGTGGCCCAGCAATAAAGCCCATGGCCTTGCAGATGACTTGGCAATTAAGGCAAAATTTAAATTTACCAATTATTGCTATGGGCGGGATTATGAATGCAGAGGATGCCTTAGAATTTTTGATTACAGGTGCAGATGCTATTTGTGTGGGGACGGCAAATTTAATTAATCCAAAAACAAGTACCCAGATTATCAAAGATTTAAAAGAATACTTGCTAAATTATAAAATAAACCAGATTAAAGAAATCACTAGCTCTTTATTAAAAAATTCTTGAAAAATCGTCTATAATAATTTAATATAATGTATAACAAAAACATTATAAAAAATGAGATCACTGGGTAGGCATTTGGTTCTTGAGTTTTATGATTGTAAGGCGAATTTTTTAAGCAATCCGTCTAAGGTCGAGGATGTTTTGGTGGGTGCAGCTAAAGCTGCAAAAACTCAAATCATTAAGACCGTCTTTCATCATTTTAATCCGCATGGAGTTTCTGGCGTAGTGGTGATTGCAGAGAGCCATTTGGCAATTCACACATGGCCAGAATATAATTTTGCCTCCATTGATATCTATACCTGCGGCCTAGAAGTAGACCCTTGGAAGGCCTACCATTTTTTAAGAGAAAAGTTTAAAAGTAAAAATGCTACAGTGATGGAATTAAAGCGTGGAATTTTGAACCTGCCCGAAGAAAAAATTTTACATAAACCTAAAAAATGATCAAATCTTATTGGCTGACAGAGAACTTTAGCCCTTACGATAAACATTCTCGTAAGATTAAAAGAAAGCTCGTCGGTATAAATACAAAATATCAAAAAATACAAGTCTTAGATACCTATTCTTTGGGGAGGTGTTTAGTTTTGGATCAAGAGATGCAATCTGCCCAGTTTGATGAATACATTTATCATGAGGCCTTGGTACATCCGGCATTGATTATGCACAAGAATCCCCAAGAAATTTTAGTAATGGGTGGGGGAGAGGGCGCGACTTTAAGAGAGATCTTGAAACATAGAACTGTTAAAAAAGTTACTATGCTTGATATTGATAAGCAGGTTATTGATTTTGCAAAAAAATATTTAGGAGTCTGGCACAGAGGTGCTTTTTCTGATAAAAGATCGAACTTAATAATTACGGATGCAAAAAAATATATCGAAAATGAGGATAAAAAATTTGATGTGATAATTTCCGATCTTTGTTCGCCAATTAAATATGGTCCAGCATACCAACTTTATACTTTAGAATTTTATAAAATATTAAAAACTCGGCTTAAAGAAGATGGGATTTTTGTCTTACAGGCAGGTTCGGCAAATTTATTACAGATTAAATTATTTAGCTTATTGTTTAGTACCTTAAAACGAGTTTTTAAGGAAATTATCTCTTTTTATGAATATATCCCATCTTTTGATGTGCCTTGGGCTTTTATTATTTGTCTTAACAAAAAAGAAAGTTTATCCAAAAAAGAAATCAAAGGACGTATCAAGCGGCGCATAAAAGGCAATTTGAGGTTTTATGACGAAACAACGCACAAAAGAATTTTTTATTTACCCAAGAATATCCGTACGATTTTAGAGAAAGAAAAAGAAATTATTACTATTAAGAAGCCATACTTTTTTTATAAATAAAATGCCCAGAATTTCACAAAAAGAAGCTCCTATTTTTGAAAGATTAATGCAGCATGCTCATCGTAAAGTTGTGTCTTTTCATACTCCGGGGCACAAAAACGGCGCTTCTATTGATAAAAGATTATTAGATTTTACCGGCCGCAATGTTTATTATTTAGATGTTACTGTTTTTCCAGAGGTAGATTCATTACACGATCCACAAGGTCCGATTAAGGAAGCGCAACGATTAATGGCTCGAGCTTACGGGGTAGAAGACTCTTTATTTTTAGTAAATGGTTCTTCAATTGGTAATCAGAGCATGTTTTTATCAAGTTTTAGCCCAGGAGACTCGGTAATCTTATCAAGGAATATTCATAAGTCTGTTTTATCAGGAATTATTCTTTCTGGAGTTTGGCCGATTTGGGTGCAACCCACTGTAGATAGAACTCTAGATATAGTTTTTGATGGTTCTTACGATCAGATAGAAAAAATGGTACAGCAATTTCCGGAAGCAAAAGGAGTTTTTTTAACTAGTCCCACATACAACGGCATAGTTACGGATTTAACTAAAATCGCCGAGTTCCTGCATTTGGAAGGAAAATTTTTGCTTGTTGATGAAGCGCACGGAGCACATTTAAAATTTCACCCTGATTTACCAACTTCAGCAGCGCAGGCAGGGGCAGATTTATGCGTGCAGAGTACGCATAAGGTATTGTCTGCTCTTTCACAAGGTTCTGTCTTACATTTTAATTCTAAAATCCTAGATTTACAGCGTACTAAAAAAATAGTATCTATGTTACAAACAACAAGCCC
>JBFMBJ010000117.1:0-3942 GCA_040755235.1 Candidatus Omnitrophota bacterium | reverse complement strand
TGACGCCATTCTTTAATTTCTCCTGTGGCCTCGGGCCAGGTATGCGGCTTTGGAATGAATAGTTATATTTTTGGCTTGGAAGCAGCTATTTCAATTATTAAAAAATAATCGTGAATTCTCGCCTAAATAAAGTTTATTTAGAATTGAGGAGATTTTCTCTAGGTGGATTTTTTGTAACTAACGCAACTAATATTTCATACTTAACCGATTATCCAACAAGAGATACCTATCTTTTAATCACTCCCAAAAAAAATTTTATTTTTACTGATTCTCGCTATCTGGAAGAATACAAAAAAAACTTAAAAGAATTTAATGTTGTAAAAATAGGTGGTTCTATATTTGATTCTTTAAAAGAATTAGTTGTAAAAAATAGGATCAAAAAACTGGGATTCGAATCTTCTAAAATATCTTATAAAGAATTCAAATTACTAAAAGAAAAACTGGGTTCTTATGCCGAGCTTACAGAAACTACAGATATCGTAGAGAATTTACGCCAAATTAAAGAAAAAAATGAATTAGAAAAAATTAAAAAAGCTATTGATATCACGGTTGAAGCCTTTAATTTTGCAAAAAAGATATTAATTCCTGGCATAAAAGAACTCGACTTAGCTGCTGAAATAGAGCGTTTTATTAGATATAAAGGAGCTGTGGGATCGGCATTTGACATAATCATAGCTTCTGGACCGCGCACAAGCCTACCGCATGCCATAACCTCTTCTAAAAGACTTTCTGATAACGAACCTGTATTGATCGACATGGGAGTAAGCATAGATGGCTATAAATCTGACTTGACAAGGACGCTATTTTTAGGTAAAATAAGTCCTGGATTTATAAAGAGTTACAGCTTTGTCCGTAATGCCCAAGAAGAAGCTCTAAAAAAAATAAAACCGGGTGTTTCTTGTAGTTATATTGACTCTCTAGCTCGTAATTATTTAGCTAAAAAGGGCATAGGGAGTTTTTTTGGACATTCTTTAGGCCATGGCATAGGTTTAGCTGTACATGAAAACCCATTGATTTCTTCAAAGAATAAGCAAATATTAAAAGAAAATATGGTTTTTACAATAGAACCAGCGATTTACTTACCCGGAAAATTCGGTATTCGCATAGAAGATATGGTGCTTGTTACAAAGAAAGGATATAAGGTGTTAAGTGGCGCTCTCAATAAATGAACTAAAAACTGGTTTCACTATTCTTATTGATGGACAAGTTTTTTTAATTCTAGAAACACAACATGTAAAACCCGGTAAAGGATCTGCTTTTGTACGTACAAAACTTAAAAATATAAAAACTGGATTTGTATTGGACAAAACTTTTCGCAGCGAAGAAGTAGAAGAAGCTTATTTGGAACAACGTAAGTTGCAATATCTTTATCCAAGCGTAAATCACTATGTATTTTTGGATCAGGAGAGCTTCGAAGAAGTACATGTCAGCCAAGATGCCTTAAAAGAAAAAATAAAATTCTTAAAAGATAATATTGAAGTAGTGGCTTATTCCTATAAAGATGAAATATTAAACGTGGATTTACCAAATTCTATAGAAGTTAAAATCATAGAAACCGAGCCCGGTATCCGAGGAGATACTGCAAAAAGTGGAAACAAATCAGCAAAGATAGAAACTGGAGCAATTATCCAAGTTCCCTTATTTATAAATATTGGCGATACCATAAAAATTGATACGCGAACAGGTGAATACACAGAAAGAACTAGTAGTGTTTAAAAAGATTTTTTACAAGGAAGGTGCAGGGTGAATATCAAAGAAATAAAAGAAGTAATTAACTTAATGAATGAGAATAATCTTGCAGAAATAGAGATAGAAAAAGACGGAACGCGGATTAAATTACGTAAAGTCGGAACTAGCAACGAAGTAAAAATTCATGGGCCAGTGATTAGAGAAACAGAAGATCTTTCTATTGAACAAAAACAAGAAATAAAAACTCAAGAAAAATCTGGCAAATTCATCGAGATAAAAGCTCCTATGGTAGGAACTTTTTATCGCGCGCCATCTCCTGAGGCACCAACATTTGTTGAGATAGGACAGGCTGTTGAAGCAGGACAGGTAATCTGCATCATCGAAGCAATGAAACTAATGAATGAAATAAAGAATGAAGTCAGAGGTCGAATCGCAGAAATTCTCGTTGAAAATGGCGAACCTGTAGAATTTGGTCAGCCAATATTTCTTGTCGAACCACTATAAAAAATATAATATATGTTTTCAAAAATACTTATTGCTAACCGTGGAGAAATTGCCTTAAGGATAATCCGTGCATGCCGTGAATTAGGAATTAAGAGCGTTGCTGTATATTCCGAAGCAGATAAAAATTCTTTGCATGTACGCTTTGCCGATGAAGCAATTTGCATAGGACCTGCCCTCTCCAGCAACAGTTATTTAAATATACCTAGTATCATCAGTGCTGCAGAAGTAGCTGACGTTGACGCTATTCACCCCGGATACGGGTTCTTAGCTGAAAATGCACATTTTGCTGAAATCTGTCAGTCATGTCAAATTACTTTTATCGGCCCAACGCCAGAAAATATAAAATTAATGGGAGATAAGATTGCAGCTCGAGAATCTATGCGCAAAGCTAATGTCTCGATTATTCCGGGAAGCAATACCCCAATAAAAAACAAAGAAGACGCCATAAAAATTGCTAAAAAAATTGGCTATCCTATAATTATCAAAGCTGCTTCTGGTGGTGGTGGCAAAGGCATGCGTATTTGCCACAACGACGTTAGATTGATTAGCGCGCTCATGACGGCTCAAGCAGAAGCAGAAAAAAATTTTGGTAATCCCGATGTATATATTGAAAAATATATCGAAAAGCCTCGTCACATCGAAATACAACTCATCGCAGATAAACACGGGAATATAGTTCACTTAGGCGAAAGAGATTGTTCCATACAACGCCGCCATCAAAAGTTAGTTGAAGAATCGCCTTCCCCAGTCCTAGATAATAAATTACGTAAAAAATTAGGTGAGATGGCAGTAAATGGCGCAGCATCTGTTGGCTACACCAGCTGTGGTACAATAGAATTCCTTTTTGACCAAGCTAATAAAGAATTTTATTTTATGGAAATGAATACGCGCATTCAAGTTGAACACCCAGTTACAGAGGCAGTTACTGGAATAGATTTAATTAAAGAACAAATTAGCGTAGCAAGCGGAGAAAAATTAAACTTCAGCCAAGAAGATGTAGTTTTTCAGGGCGCGGCTATAGAATGCCGTATAAATGCAGAGGACCCAGAACATAATTTCTTGCCTTGCCCAGGTAAAATAGATTTTTTAAATCTTCCTGGTGGATACGGAGTAAGGGTAGATACGCACATTTATCAAGGATATCAAATTAGTCCTCATTACGATTCATTAATTGCAAAATTAATTACTCATGGAAAAGACCGTAATGAAGCCATTGGAATTATGAATAGGGCTTTAAATGAATTTATAGTCGAGCCCATAAAAACAACAATTCCATTTCATAAACAATTGATGGATAATCCGTTATTCTTAAAAGGTGATATTTCAACGCACTTTGTAAGTGATGTATTTTTAAAAGAAAAAGAGACGGAGGAAAACCAATGAAAGACCAAACTAGAACTGATTTTGGAACAATTAGAATTCATAAAAAAGTTATCGCCTCCATTGCTTCAATTGCTAGCCTCGAAATAGAGGGTATCAAACGCGTAGGAGGAGATTTAAAATCTACTTTTTATGAAATACTCGGTAAAAAAAATTACGGCGGAATAAAAGTAGAAATCGATAAAAACGAAGAAGTAAAGATAACTGTACCTATTGTAGTAAAATATGGGTTTAATGTTCCAGAGGTTGCAACCAGAGTACAAGAAAATATCCGTCGGGCAGTAGAAAAAATGACAGACGTATCTTTAAAGGATATTGACATTAGCATTCAAGCGATAGAGAGGGGGTAAAATGAGATTTTTTACAGTA
>JBFMBJ010000116.1:0-3955 GCA_040755235.1 Candidatus Omnitrophota bacterium | reverse complement strand
GCAAAGCGAATCTTTTTTATGCCGCTTAAAAGGTATTCTTTATGTAAAGAGTGGTGATAAAATATTTTCGATTGAGTTTATTCATTCTTTAAGAATACATTTAACAACTATGCCCACAGCAAATATTTAATAAATATTTATCAACTATTTATAGTAAAAAGGCCGTCTTTCTGGACGGCTTTTTTGTTTGTAAATTGGTTGACTTTTAGGCGAGATAGTGATATATTTTTAAAATATGGCTATCTCAAAAAAAGATTTAATTCATGTAGCGTATCTATGCCGCATTGGTTTAGATGAAGCCGAGCTCGATTCCTTAACTAAAGAGTTAGAAAAGATTATTGAGTACATTGATCAGCTTAAGAAAGTTGACATTAAAAATACTAGTCCTACCAGTCACGTCTTACCTTTAAAGAATGTTTATCGAGAAGATAAAACAATTCCTTCTTTAGATCCAAAAGAAGTTTTACAAAACGCACCCTTTAAAAAAGACAATTTTTTTAAAGTCCCTAAGGTGATTGAATGAGCCTAGCTAAATTAAGCATAATTCAATTAAGAGAAAAATTAGATAAATCCGAGATCAAGCCCAGTGACATTATCGCTGATTTAAAATCCCAGATAACTAAAATCGAACCAAAGATAAAGGCTTATGCGCACTTGGAAGAGGCTGCATTTTCAACAGAATTTAAAAGTTCTCTCTTAAAAGATATTCCAATTGCTATAAAAGATAATATTTGTGTCAAGGGTCAATTAACTACTTGTGCATCAAATATCTTGACTGGTTTTAGGCCGCCTTATGATGCGACTGTAATTCAAAAATTAAAAAGTGCTGGGGCAGTGATTTTTGGTAAAACCAATATGGATGAATTTGCTTTTGGTTCATCTACAGAACATTCTTTTTATGGGCCGACGCATAATCCCTGGGATTTAACTTGTGTTCCGGGTGGGTCTTCTGGAGGATCAGCAGCAAGTGTTAGTGCGGATACTGCAATTTGCGCTTTGGGTTCAGATACAGGTGGTTCAATTAGGCAACCCGCAAGTTTCTGTGGGGTGGTTGGACTAAAACCAACTTATGGCAGAGTTTCTCGTTACGGATTAATTGCCTTTGCTTCCAGTCTTGATCAAATTGGGCCGCTTACTAAAACCGTAAGCGATAATGCAATTTTAATGAACGTGATTAGCGGATACGATCCAAAAGATTCTACTTCTGTTAACGTAGAAGTTCCTGATTACACAAAATCGCTCATTAATGATATTAAAGGCATAAAAATCGGTATTCCTAAGGAATATTTTGTTGAAGGCATGGATTCGGATGTCAAAAAAGCTATTTTAGAATCTATTGAGCTTTTGAAAAAATTGGGCGCGGAGATTAAAGAGATAAGTTTAAAACATACAGAATATGCAGTTAGTGTTTATTATATTGTTGCCACCGCTGAAGCAAGTTCTAATCTGGCGCGTTTTGATGGGGTACAGTATGGCCTACGTGTAAAAGAAAATTCTTTGATAGAAATGTATAAAGCTACGCGTCAAGATGGATTTGGTAAAGAAGCAAAGCGCAGGATTATTTTAGGGACTTATGCCTTAAGCCATGGTTACTACGAAGCGTATTATTTAAGAGCTTTAAAAGTGAGGACTCTTATAAAAAATGATTTTGCAAATGCATTTAAAGAATGTGATTGTATTTTGACACCCACAAATCCAAGTCCTGCATTTAAAATTGGGGAGCGACTATCTGATCCGCTAACTATGTATTTATCAGATATCTATACAATTTCAGTAAATTTGGCAGGAATTCCTGCGATATCCATTCCTTGCGGATTTACAAAAAATAAATTACCCATAGGGATGCAATTATTATCTAAAAGTTTTAATGAAGAGATGCTTTTTAGGGTCGCTTATACCTATGAACAAAATACAACTTGGCATAAAGAAAAACCAAAAATTTAAAATATGGATTACGAGACAATAATAGGCTTAGAGGTACATTTGCAATTAGCTACGGAGTCAAAGGCTTTTTGCGGATGTTCTACAAAATTTGGGGCTGGGGTTAATACCCAGACTTGCCCTGTGTGCTTGGGTTTTCCGGGATCATTACCGGTATTAAATAAAAAAGTTTTAGAATTTGGAATAAAAGTTGGCCTGGGATTAAATTGTCAGATACAAAATTTTGTTAAATTTGACCGCAAAAATTATTTTTATCCAGACCTGCCAAAGAATTATCAAATCTCTCAATATGATCTGCCACTAGCTTTAGATGGATTTTTAAATATTCAATTAAAAGATTATGAAAAAAAGGTCAGGATTAAACGCGTTCATTTGGAAGAAGATGCAGGAAAACTTATTCATGTAGAAGACACAAGTCTCCTAGATTATAACCGCGCAGGAATGCCGCTTTTAGAAATAGTAACTGAACCTGATATGAATTCTCCCCAAGAAGCATTCGAGTATTTAAAAACACTCAAGGCAATTTTAAAATATTTAGAGGTTTCTGATTGTGATATGGAGAAAGGGTCTTTACGTTGTGATGCCAATATTTCTTTACGTAAATTTGGCGTAAAAGAATTAGGCACAAAAATAGAATTGAAAAATATGAACTCTTTTCGTGCAGTAAAGCAGGGCCTTGAGTATGAAGTTAATAGGCAAGCCAAGCTTTTAGATGAAGGTAAAAAAATTGTTCAAGAAACACGGCTTTGGGATGAGCTAAATTCTGTAACTAGCTTAATGCGCACAAAAGAAGAAGCGCAGGATTATCGATATTTCCCTGATCCAGACTTGGTGCCTTTTATCTTAGAAGAAGCTCAAATTAAAGAAATTAAAAATAATTTACCAGAGTTGCCAGAAGGGCGTAAAAAGCGCTTTACCAAAGATTACGGTTTATCTAATTATGACGCCGAAGTTTTGGTGGAAGATAAGGCCTTGGCAGATTATTTTGAGCGTTGTAACAAAATTTATCCAAAAGCAAAAAATTTAGCTAATTGGATAACTGGGGTGGTATTGGCACAGATGAATAATCGCAATAAAAATATAGGAGATCTAAAATTAAAGGAAAAAGATTTAGTTGAACTTATCAGCTTGGTGGACGAAGATAAAATAAGTGGCCTTTTAGCAAAAAATATTTTAACCGATATGCTTGAGAGTGGCAAAACCGCAAGTATTATTGTACAAGAAAAAAATCTCCTGCAGATTTCAGATACGTCTTCTCTTGAAAAAATAATTGAAGAGGTCATAGCTAAGAATCAGCTTTCAGTAAAAGATTTTAAAGACGGTAAAAATAATGCTATAATGTTTTTGGTCGGACAGGTAATGAAGGCATCTAGTGGTAAGGCAAATCCAAAAATAGTCCAAGAATTATTGCGCAAAAAAATATCTTAAAAAATGTTTAAAAAATTATTTATTATTTTATCGGTATTAGTTTTGATGATTGGTATTACAAATGTTGCCATATCTGGTATCGGGCAGCGTCCTAAAAAAGATAGTTTGTATAAACAAATAGAATTATTTTCTGAAGCATTGACCTTAATTCAATCAGAATACGTCCAAGAAGCTAACCCCAGAGATTTGATTTATGGGTCATTACGTGGAATGCTTGATTCTTTAGATCCGCACAGCCAATTTTTAGACCCCCAGGAGTACACAGATTTAAAGACAGAAACCGAAGGAAAATTTGGTGGACTAGGCATTGAAGTTACATTAAAAGATAAGCTTTTAACTGTTATTAGTCCCATCGAAGATAGTCCTGCTTGGAAAGCTGGTATTAAATCGGGGGATCGCATTGTTAAAATAAATAATGAAATAACACGCGGAATTAACTTAAGCGATGCGGTGAGAAAATTACGCGGTAAACCCGGAACAGATGTAACTATAACTGTATGGCGCGAAGGCGAAGAAAAACTATTGGATTTTAAAATTACACGGGATATTATTAAAGCGGAGGATATCAAGGATACAGCAATCTTAG
>JBFMBJ010000115.1:0-3982 GCA_040755235.1 Candidatus Omnitrophota bacterium | reverse complement strand
GGCCTTGATTTAGGTGCAAAAAAAGAAGCTTTTTTAAATTTTGTAAAAAATTGCCCAATTCATAATACCATCACTAGCCAGCCCAAAGTAGAATTCGTAGTTTAATTTTTGTAACCCTAAGCTAATTAAAAAGTTACGCTAGAAATTAACCCTATTTTCTAGAAAAATACGCTAATCTCTTTTAATTGACATAAATGAGATTATCTTATATAATAATTATTCTATATTATGGAAATTAACGAGATAATTCAAGAAAGAATCAACAAATTAAAAACGCTAAGCCAAAAGGGCATAAATCCTTATGTCAATAGCTTTGCGCCTACCGCCAGTATCGGTGAGGTATTAAATAATTTCCAGGAGCAGAAAAAAGTTAGTTTGGCTGGTCGGATTACTGCTAAAAGACTTCATGGTAAAGCCGCTTTTCTTGATTTAAAAGATCAAACAGGAAAAATTCAGGCTTATGTAAAAGAAGATTTTGTAGGTAAAGAGGGATATGAAATCTTTGGTCAATTAGATTTAGGCGACATCGTTGGGTTAACTGGCGAATTATTCACAACACATACAAAAGAACCCACAATAAAAACCCAAGATTTAGTTTTATTGACTAAGGCGCTGCGGCCTCTACCAGAGAAATGGCATGGTTTAAAAGACGTCGAAACTAGATACCGACAGCGTTATTTAGATTTAATTACTAATGAAGAAGTTAAAAGTGTATTTGTAAAGCGCAGCCTTATAATTTCTAAAATCAGAGAAATCTTAGATAAAAAAGGATTCTTGGAAGTTGAGACGCCGATGATGCAGGAGATTCCCGGAGGAGCTGCAGGAAGGCCATTTAAGACGCATCACAACGAATACGACATCGATTTATTTTTAAGAATTGCCCCAGAACTCTATTTAAAAAAATTACTCGTTGGAGGATTCCAAAAAGTTTATGAAATAAATCGTAATTTCCGTAATGAAGGTGTCTCTACCCGGCACAATCCAGAGTTTACCATGCTTGAACTATACGTTGCTTATTCGGATTGCCAGGGTATGATGCGATTATGCCAGGATTTGATTTCACAAGTTGCTAAAGATGTATTGGGTACAACAAAAATTAATTATTTAGATAAAGAAATTAATTTAGAGCCTCCTTGGCAGGTGATTTCTTTTGCGCAGGCCGTGGAAGATAAATTTAGCATTAAGCCATCTGATTCTTCCGAAGAGATGCTTGAAAAACTACATAAAAAAGGCCGAGCTTTAGGTGAGAAAAAACTCAGTCGTTCACAAGTAGTAAAAATGGTTGAGGATATCTTACAGGAAAATGCTTCTTTTTCTCCGACATTTTTTGTCGATTATTTTACAATTCTTTGTCCACTGGCCAAGAAAAAACAAGATAATCCGCTTTTGTCAGAGCGATTTGAGCTTTTTATCGGTGGGATGGAAGTTGCCAATGCTTATTCCGAGTTAAACGATCCTATTGAACAAAGAGCTAGGCTTCAAGAAGAATTAGCAGGGGGTGCAACTGATTTAAAAAATATTGATGAAGATTTCTTATTAAGTTTAGAACAGGGTATGCCTCCAGCAGGCGGCTTGGGCATTGGTATTGATAGGCTTATAATGATTTTAACAAATCAAGCCTCAATCAGAGATGTAATTTTATTTCCACAATTAAAACCCATAAAGAATGACTAACATTGAGTGTTGGATAAGCTGGCGTTATTTAGTCTCAAAAAGAAAAGAGAAATTTATTTCGCTTATTAGTTTAATTTCTATTTTGGGTATTGCTATTGGGGTGATGGCCTTAATTGTAGTTTTAGGAGTAATGAGCGGTTTTGATCAAGATTTAAAAGAAAAAATTGTAGGAAGCATTGCACCAGTTTCCATTGAAAGAGATATGAGTATGCCTGAGTACAACAATCTTTTGTCAAAAATTGACAAGATAAAAGATGTGGAAGCTAGTAGTCCCTATCTTGCAGGGCAAGTTTTTTTAACTGTTAAAGGCCAAATTGTTAATTTAAATTTAAGAGGCATTGATCAGGATAAAGAAACTAACGTTACCAATATTGCAAAGTATGTTATAAAAGGAAAGCTTGATTTTAAAGATCAAGGTATTGTTATTGGTCGAGAATTGGCTAATTATCTGGGCTTAGGTATTGGAGATGAAGTAGTAGTAACCGCCGCATTTTCTAATACACCGCATTTTTTAAAAATAAAAGGGATTTTTAATTCTGGAATGTATGATTATGATTTAAATTTAGTTCTGGTAGATTTAAAACAAGCGCAATCAATATTTGGTTTTTCTGGGATAAGCGGGGTAAATTTAAAAATAGGCAATCTTTATAAAGCAACCAACGTAAAAAGCGAATTGCAAAAACAGATTTCACCGATTTATTCTATAAGGACCTGGATTGATGTTAATAGAAATTTTTTTGCAGCGCTACGCTTAGAAAAAATAACTATGTTTATAATTTTAACCCTGATAGTGCTAGTAGCTAGTTTTAATATAATCAGCACCTTGATTGTTTTGGTGGTAGATAAAACCAAAGATATCGGAATTTTAAAATCTTTGGGACTAACCCGTAAGAGTATCAGAAGAATTTTTACTTTTGAAGGAATTTTTATTGGATTCTTGGGAATTCTTTTAGGATTCGGCGGAGGGATATTATTAATTCATTTATTAAAAAAATATCAATTTATAAAACTGCCAGCGGATATTTATTATTTAGATCATCTGCCAGTTACAATCAGGCTTTGGCCAGATATTATTTTGGTGGTGGTTTGTGCATTTTTGATCAGTTTAATTTCAACGATTTATCCGGCAAACAAAGCAGCACGATTTGATCCAGCGCAGAGTTTGCGTTACGAATAATTTTGATGATAGAGACGCTAGATTTACACAAGATTTACCAACAAAACGGCAAAAGCTTGACTGTTTTAAAAGGCATTAATCTAACAATAGAAAAAGGTAGTTTTATAGCTATTGTAGGGCCTTCAGGCGCAGGAAAGTCGACATTGATGCATATTTTAGGCGGTATTGATTTACCAACCCAAGGAAAAGTTATATTTGAGGGTCTAAATTTAGCAGAATTAAGTGATCAAGAATTATCCGAGATTAGAAATAAAAAAATTGGTTTTGTTTTTCAGTTCTATCATTTATTGCCGGAATTTAGTGCATTAGAAAATGTGATGTTGCCAGCAATGATTGGCTCTAAGAAAAAAAATATAAATTATAAGAATAAGGCACAAGAATTATTAGAAACTGTGGGGTTAAGAAACAGAACTACGCATTTACCCAGTGAGCTTTCTGGGGGAGAACAGCAAAGGGTGGCAATTGCCCGTTCCTTAATGAATAATCCAGATTTGCTTTTGTGTGATGAGCCCACAGGAAACCTTGATTCAGAAACCGGAGCACAGATTTGTTCGTTATTAGTTGGCTTAAATAAAAATAAAAAAACGACAATTGTAATTGTGACACACGACAAAAATATCGCTTCTTTTGCAGATCGGGTAATTCAGATTAAAGACGGAGTATTACTTAATTAAATCAAATGAGACCACGACTTAAGGAATAAAATGACTTAAGTTGCTTGGTCGAATTTGACCCCTCACTCAGTAATGTATTTTCTTGAATAAATTCTGAGTGAGGGGTTTAGTTCCGGCATACGATTTATGTCATTAACAATTCCATAAATCATGTCGTCACTAAAGGAGGAGAAATGCTGGTTTATTTAAATGGAAAATTAGTTCCTAAAGATGAAGCTAAGATTTCAGTGTTTGATCATGGTTTTTTATATGGAGATGGCGTTTTCGAAGGGATTCGTAGTTACAATCGTTTGGTTTTTAAATTAGAAGAACATGTGGATAGGCTTTTTGAGTCAGCACACTCTATAATGCTTGAAATTCCTTTAACCAAACTTCAATTGATTAAAGCTGTATGCGATACGCTAAAGGCGAATAAATTAGACGATGCTTATGTTAGGCTTATGGCTAGTCGAGGAGA
>JBFMBJ010000114.1:0-4009 GCA_040755235.1 Candidatus Omnitrophota bacterium | reverse complement strand
AAAATTGGGCCTATGCATCCTTTCACTAAACCAATAAGTTCAAAACGCCATATCCAAATTGCACGCACACCTAAACCTAAAAAAAGCAATCCTAAAATAACTTTAAATAATGTAGCCGCTCCTTTAGCGCCTACACAACAATTTTCTTTTGAATTTTGTTCTGCCATAATTCACCTCCTTGTGATCGCTGATTACGCAGATTATTTAGTCTACCTAACCCCGTGCGGAGTTTTTATCTGCGGCATCTCTTGTTTTGATTTCCACCTTTTATGTATCCAACCCCATTCTGCTGGATATAGTTTAATATATTTTTCAGTAATCTCTGTGAAAGTTTGTGTATTTCGTAATAAAGTCTCTTCTTGATTATCTAGTTCTTTTATACCTATTGCTGGCTCAATAATAATGTCTTGTGTATCATCATTATTTCTTTTAATGAACATCGGTACAATTGAAGCTTTTGTACGTAAAGCAAAAACTACTGGGCCAGTTGCAGTTGCAGCCTTTGTCCCGAAAAAATCTACATATATTCCTCCGTGCGCACCAAAATTTTGATCTACCTGAATAAGCACTAATTCATTTTTGCGTAAATTTGCTATTGTGCTATCTACGCATTCTTTGCGCGGCTGACTATAAATTGTTTTTATGCCCATTTTTTTCCTTCTGTTGTAAAAATAATTTTCGATTTTTTCATCGTGCATGGGCTTCATAATCCCGCTTACTTGATAGCCTTCTTGAGCCAGCCGAATCAGCATTAAAGGAAAATTACCAAAATGTGCAGTTAAGGCAATTATCCCTTTACCTTTAGCCAAAGCTTGATCGAGATTTTCTCTACCCTTGATAAAAACCCTTTCTTTAACTTGGGATGTTTTATTCATAAGATAAAGTAACTCTAAGGCACTTTTAGCCATATTAATAAAGCATTCCTGGGCGATATGCTGACGCTCTTTTATTGACTTTTGATTACCAAAGGCATAGGATAAACTCTCTAAGGCAATCTTTCGTTGCTTACCGGCTATTCTATAACCTATATAACCCATAAATTTTGCAATTGCATAGACTAACCTTAAAGGTAAGATCTTTATTATCAAAGAACAAATTTTTAAACTTACTCTGCCAAAGGCATACTTTAGTTGTTTCTTAGAATTTTTGGCCATTTTTCCCTATTTTAAATAGAATTATAACAAAATCGCCTAAAAAGGCAAGTGTTTTATCGTTTATACCCTATCTTGCGCAAAAAATCCTTACGCCAAGCAATATCTTCCGGCTCTTCTTTTCCTTTAGGCGTAGCGCCATCAATTACACCTAAAATACCTCTGCCTTGATTACTTTGTGCAATAACCAGTTCTACTGGGTTTGCAGTAGCGCAAAAAATAGAACAGACTTCTTGTAAATTTTTTAAAGCATTAAGAACATTTATGGAAAACGCCTCTTTTAAAATAACTACAAAACAGTGCCCTGCACCGATATTTAAAGCATTATCTTGGGCAATTTCTTTAAGCTCTGTGTCATTACCTTCGGAACGCACCAGGCATTTTCCCGAAGATTCGCAAAAAGCCAGTCCAAACTTTATTACCGTACTTGATGATATTAGGACTTCATAAATATCTTCTACGCTCTTAATAAAATGCGCCTGACCAATAATAATATTAGAATCTTGGGGTTTTTCTATTTTAATCACACTTAAATCTAACATTTTTTACCTCTCATTGGATAATTTTATTATTCTTTTGGCTCAACATGAACTACTACATCAGTAACGCCAGCAATATTTTGTTTTATTGCTTCTTCAATTTTATAACTGATTTTATGTGCATTATCAACATGCATATCAGGATTAACTTGCACATGTAGATCTAGGTGAATATCGTCTATTCTGCCGCGAGTTCTAATTTTATGGCAGGCCTTAACACCTTTTACGGCCAAAACAATATCTGAAATTACCTTTTCTTCTAAAATTACCGCTGTATCACAAAGAATATGAGAACTTTGTTTAATAATAGAAAAAGCTACATATCCTATAAACAAAGCAATAACAATAGTAATTATCGGATCTATTATAGGATATCCTAATTTACCTGCCACTAAAGCAACAATTACAGACATCGAAGTAAAGATATCTGCCTTTGTGTGCATTGAATCTGAAATAAGAATATCACTATTTAACATTTTTCCTTTTTTATATTCATAGTTCATTACAAACAAATTTACAAAAGAAGTAAAAATCATAATTATAAAACTTGCTAAATTTATTTTGGAAGAAACTGGATGGGTTAAATGCCTCAGTCCTTCAGAAAGAAGATTAAAACAAACAAAAAATAAAAGCCCAGCTATAGCTAGTGAAAATAAAGTTTCGTACTTCTTGTGTCCGTAAGGATGATCTTGATCTGCGGGCCGAGAGGCAATGCTAATACCGATTATGCCAATAATATTTGAGGCGCCGTCTGATAAAGAATGATATCCATCCGCGGTCATGCTGGTAAAATGCGTTGTTAAACCATAAATGATTTTTGCTAAAGCCACACCCCAATTCAATAATAATATTAGCAAAAGAACTTGTTTTATTTGTTGGTATCGATCGCTCCTCATAAATTTATTTTATCTAAAAAATAAGACTCCTATACATCCAGATATAATTAAGGCTAAAATGGGATTTAGCTTTAAAAATATTATAGCAAAAATTACAAGCCCTGCCAAAATTAATCCGCGTATATCCACTACACATGCTCTACCAATACTAAAAGCTGCTACCACAATTAAAGCAAAGACTGCTGGCCGTAAACCTTTAAAAACCGCCTGCACAATTAAATTTTCTTGAAAATGCACAAAAATACTGGCAATCACTAAAATTACTAAAAAAGACGGCAGAATTAAACCCAAGGTTGCTGCTAGCGAACCAAAAAATTTCGCTAGTTTGTAGCCAACAAAAGTTGCAGCATTTACAGAAATTGGACCGGGTGTCATTTCAGAAATAGCAATCAAATCTGTAAATTGTGCTAAAGTAAGCCATTGATGCTTTTCTACGATTTCTCGCTCAATAATAGGAATCATGGCGTAGCCGCCACCAAAGGTAAAAAACCCTACCTTAAAAAAAGTCCAGAAAAGTGTTAAAAGCATATTTTTCTCCTTTTTTAATGAGTAGACAATTTATGGAGTGATAACAACATAAATTGTAGCGGAGCGTCTACGAATTAACCCCTACTGTTTCGTTTTGTAAGTTTTGTGAAGCAAAACGAAACAAAACGGTAGGGGCAAACTCAGACATACGACTTATGTCATTTTATTCTATAAGTCGTGTCTTCATTAGATAAACAATAAAAGCCCGACACAGGCTAAGATACTCATTAGAGAACCAAATAAAAAGGCTATTTGCGGACCAAAAAATTTCCATAAAATTCCTGCCAGCAATGATGCAGGAAATAACCCTAAGCCTACGATAGTTGCCTGCAGGCCAATTAATGTAGCTTTTAAGTGGCTAGGAGCAATTTCTGAAATAAAGGCCTTTTCTGTTGCCTCATTGAAACCCATATAAAAACCGTAGAAAATAAATAAAAATAAAATTATTGAAGTTGTTTGATTAAGAGCAAAACCAAAATAGACAAGACTATAAATTATATAAGAAATAACTAAAAATAATTTTCTGCCTAATTTATCGGAAAGTTTACCAGCAGGAAAAGAACTTAATGCATAACTTAAATTATAAACAAAATAAAGTAAAATTACGTCAGTAAAACTGAATCCCAGATTCTTTGCCCGTAAAAGCAAGAACTGATTTGAAGAATTTCCGAGAGTAAAAATAAAACTAACCACCAAATATGCTTTTAAGCGCGAATCAAGATTTTTAAAATCTTTCCGAAATGATATTTTTGGCTTTGCGATAACTTCTTCTTTTTTTATTTTCTTCTCGCGCACAAAAAACAAAACTACAACTGCCAAAATCGCCGGAATCAAAGAATAGAAAAATATTTTTTGATAAGCTGTATTATTTTTTATTAAAAAATAAACTAAAATT
>JBFMBJ010000113.1:0-4036 GCA_040755235.1 Candidatus Omnitrophota bacterium | reverse complement strand
GGCCAAGTCGGGGATAAAGGCCAGATTGTTAAAATCTTAAATAAAAAAATAAAAAGCGAATTTATTGTAGAAGATACAAAAAAAATTGCTAATGTAATTGTACATTTCGGCAAAGTTAAAACTGGAAATTTTAAAATCAATCAGCAAGTTTTGGCTTCGGTAGATAAAAAAAATAGATTTGCAATTATGCGTGCTCACAGTGCTACACACTTATTACAAGCAGCTTTAAGGCAAGTCTTAGGCCCGCATGTTAAACAACAGGGATCTTTGGTCGAACCAGATCGTTTGCGTTTCGATTTTACGCATTTTAAGGCAGTTAATGAAGAAGAATTGCAGCGTATTGAAGAAAAAGTTTTTGAAAAAATTTTAGAAAATATTTCAGTTGATAAAAAATCAATGACTCTTGATAAAGCAAAAAAAATAGGGGCATTGGCTTTTTTTGGGGAAAAATACGATAAATCTGTGCGAATCATTTCTATGGGCGATTATTCTAAGGAATTTTGCGGCGGTACGCATTTAGATTCAACAGCTCAAGTTGCATTTTTTAAAATTTTATCCGAAGGTGCAATCGCTAAAGGAATACGTAGAATTGAAGCCTTAACCGGAGAATTAGCTTATAAAAATATAAATGAAAAACTTTTAGTTATATCGGATTTAGGGGAATTATTAAAGTCGCAAGCCAGTAATATCGTTAAAAGTACAGAGAAAATCTTAGAAGCGAATAAACAATTAGAAAAGAACATGAGCCAACTGAAATTAGACATAATTAAAAATAATATCAATAACCTAATTGCTAAAGCAAAAGAAATTAACGGAACAAAAATTATTATTGATAGGCTAAATGATGCGGATCTCTCAGTTTTACGCTCAACAGTAGATTTTATAAAACAAAAAGTTAGTTCATTTGTAATCATTTTAGCTGGGATTAAAGAAGAGAACATATTTTTACTAGCAAATTTAAGTCAGGATTTAATGAATAAAAATTTAAATGCCTCTAATTTAATTAAAGAAGTTTCACAACTTGTTGGCGGTAGCGGCGGTGGAAGATCAGACTTTGCTCAAGGAAGCGGAAAATTTATAGAAAAATTGAACGAGGCTCTAGATAAAGGCCTTAATTTAATTGAGGAAAAATTAAGATGAACCCCGTCCTTCCTTAGGGATAAAAGGAAGAGCTGGGTGAACCCCGCCCGTCCTAAAGAATTTAGGGAGCGTGGGTAATTTAAATAAGTAACTATATAACCCCATTCATGTTAGAGAAAGGAAGGGCGGGGTGAAAATAATAAAGTTAAATAGTAGAGATTTAAATAAAATATATAACCGTTGTCTTTATCGAAAAAGAAAGATTCAAGAGAAAGTCGCTAAAATTGTTGATGATGTGCGTAATTTTGGAGATGATGCCTTAATTAAATATACTAGAAAATTTGATAAAGTAAAATTTTCCCCAAAACAATTACGTGTAGGTGAGGCAGAAATAAGCGGAGCGTATCAGAATATCACCAGTGACTTTATTTCTATGGTAAAAGTTGTTATCGAAAATGTAAATAAATTTTATAAAAAACAAATAAAGAAATCTTGGAAAACATTTGATGATGATGGAGTAATTTTAGGAGAAAAAATAATTCCTTTAGAAAAAATTGGTGTTTATGTGCCTGCTGGGACTGCCCCGCTTGTATCAACGGTATTTATGAGTGTTTTACCTGCAAAAGTAGCTGGGGTTAAAAAAATAGTTATTGCCACTCCTCCAGATAAAAATGGTTTTATTAATCCGCATATTTTAGTTATTGCAGATCTATTGAAAGTAGATGAAATTTATAAAATTGGTGGCGCTCAGGCAGTTGCAGCCTTAGCTTTTGGTACAAAAACTGTGCCGCGAGTTGATAAGATTGTTGGCCCAGGTAATATTTATGTAACTGAAGCAAAGCGTCAGGCATTTGGTTGTGTGGATATTGATATGCTGGCGGGTCCTACAGAACTAGTTGTGATTGCCAATCGATGCAGTGATCCAAATTTTGTATTGGCAGATTTACGCGCACAGGCAGAACATGTTGGAGGGCTTGCGATTTTAATTACAACTTCAAAAGCATTAGCTAAAAAAATAAAAAATGAAATTCAAAATGGCTATATAATTGTAGCGAAAAATTTAGATGAGGCAGTAGAGATATCTAATCAAATTGCACCAGAACATTTAGAGATCTTAGTAAATAATCCAGCAAAGTTAACCAAGAATGTAAAAAATGCAGGAGCGGTATTTTTAGGGCCGTATAGCCCGGTTGCAATTGGTGATTATATTGCAGGGCCCAGCCACGTCTTACCTACATCTGGAACAGCAAGATTTTTTTCTGGGTTGTCTTTAGATGATTTTACAAAAAGTATTCATACTATTTCTTACAGTAAAAAAGCTTTAGAAAAAATAAAGGAGCCTTTAGAAAAATTAACCACTATTGAAGGCCTAATAAAACATTTTGAATCGGTAAAAGTAAGATTTTAATATGGAGAAAAGATTATGAAAAAAAGAATAGCACAAGTAACAAGAAAGACGTCTGAGACAAATATTGTAGTAAAATTAAACGTTGATGGTAAGGGTATCTCAAAGGTAGATACAGGTATTGGGTTTTTGGACCATATGTTAATTTTATTTAGCTTTTGGGGATTTTTTGATTTGGAGGTTATTGCAAAGGGTGATTTAAAGATCGATATCCACCATACTAACGAAGATATTGGTATTGTTTTGGGCCAAGCTTTTAAAAAAGCACTTGCTGATAAAAAAGGCATAAAAAGAATCGGGTTTGCGCAAGCGCCGATGGAAAAAGTTGTTGGTAATGTAGTTTTAGATATCAATGGTAGGGGATTTTTAAATTTAAATGCTTATGAAGAAATAGGCGGATCTTCAACAGCTCCAGATAAAAAAGAAGGATATGAATTTGAAGATGCAAAACATTTTTTTGATGGTCTTGCAAAAAATCTCGGAATGAACCTGAATATTCGCATAGATTATGCTAATCGTGATTTGCACGCAACTCTAGAGCCTATTTTTAAGGCTTTAGGTATTGCTTTAGATCAGGCCACTCAAATTGATCCACGCAGAAAGGGTATTCCTTCTACAAAAGGTGTAATCGATTAAATGATTGTTGTTGTTGATTACAAAATGGGAAATCTTCGTTCGGTTAGCAAAGCTTTAGAAGCTGTTGGCGCTAAGGTGATTGTGACTTCTAGCCCAAAAATAATTAAAAAAGCTACAAAATTAGTCTTTCCTGGAGTAGGAGCGTTTGGTGATGCGATGCAAGAGCTTGAAAAATTGAATTTAATAGATACTCTTAAAGAAGAGATTTTTAAAAAGCCATTCTTAGGGATTTGTCTGGGTCTTGAGCTTTTATTTGAAGAAAGCGATGAAGCAAAAGGTATGAATGGTTTAGGTATTTTTAAAGGTAAAATAAAGTTATTTCCTGTAAAAGTAAAAATACCGCACATGGGTTGGAACCAAATACAAATTAAAAAAAAGTGCCCAATCTTTAAGAATATACCCGATGATGCATTTATGTATTTTTGTCATTCTTATTATGTGCCAAAGTCTGATAAGAGTATAATTGCTAGCGAAACTAATTATGGCCTAAATTTTGTTTCAGCTGTGAATAAAGATAATATATTTGCTGTACAGTTCCATCCTGAAAAAAGCCAAAAAATGGGTTTAAAATTATTAGAGAATTTTATAAAATTATAGTCAAAATATTTTTTAACACGAATGTTCACAAATTATTTTCGAATTTACACAAATATGAGTTTGTCACTAATTCGCAGAATTCGATTTTTTATTCGTGCTAATTCGTGTAAAATTTCTTAGAGATTTTATGTTAATTATTCCAGCAATTGATTTAAGAAGTGGTAAAGTCGTTAGATTAACCAAAGGAAAATTTAACCAAAAAACTTATTCACTCGAACCTTTAAAAGTTGCTCTTTCTTGGCAGAGACAGGGTGCAAAATTAATTCATGTTGTAGATTTAGATGGCGCAATTACAGGCAAGCCAAAAAATTTAAAAAT
>JBFMBJ010000112.1:0-4039 GCA_040755235.1 Candidatus Omnitrophota bacterium | reverse complement strand
AAGAGCAGGGATTACAAATATTTTTTGTTTTTTGAACAAAGTAGACCTTGTTAAAGATAAAGGGCTTGTGGGTTTAATAGAAATGGAATGCAGGGAATTAGCTACACAGCATGGTTATACAAAAGATAACTTTTTTGTTAATTCTGGGTCAGCCCAGCTTGATATAGGTATAGATGATTTTATAAAAATCATTACAAGTAATATAGAGAAAACTCCTACCAAATAATAAATTACTATTTATTTTCTAAAATAATTTTAGCTGCGCGGATACTTGCGTTGGGTTCACCCAGGCTATATTTAATTTGGTTAAGGTCTTTTTTTATTTCTGCAGTTTTTTTCGGAGAGTTTATGATTTCTAAGGCAGATTTAGCGATTGTTTTTGGGTTTGTTTTAAATTGGATAAATTCTGGATAAATTAATTTTCCTGCAACGATATTTGCAAGTCCGATATAGGGAATTTTTATTTGCGGTCTATATAAAAGGTAATTTAAAAGAGACATTTTGTAAATAATTAATGCAGGTTTTTCTAGAATTGCTGTTTCTAGCGTTGCTGTACCGGAGCAAACCAAGACAAAATCCGCTACATTTAGACAATCGTAAGGCAATGCTTCAATAATTTTTACTTCAAAACCAATATTTTTTACTAAGTTATCAAATAGATTTTTTTCTAGAGAAGGGACTTTTGAAATGATGAATTGTGCTTGAGGAATTTGTTTTTTGATTAAGCAGATACTCTTTAACATTACAGGCAAGATATTTTTTATTTCAGATTTACGCGATCCAGGTAGTAAGCTGATAATTAATTTTCCAGTGTCTAAGTTAAATTGTCTACAGAATTCTTCTTTATTGAGAGTTGGTTTTACAATGTCCAGTAGCGGATGCCCGACGAATTCCACATCTACATTATTTTTTCTATAAAGTTCCTCTTCAAACTTAAAAACTACTAATATTTTTTTAATATATTTTTTTATTGTTTGTATGCGGCCGGGACGTGAAGCCCAAACTTGCGGGCTGATGTAGTAAAAAATAGGCAGGCTATTATTTAGCGCCTTGGCTAGGCGTAAATTAAACCCTGAGAAATCTACCAGGATTAAACAAGCTGGATTTTTTTCTTTAATTTTTCTTAAGATTAATTTTTTTAAAGCGAAAAATTTGGGTAATTTTTTTAAAACATCAAATAATCCCAAAACAGACAAATCTTTTATATCATGAATTATCTCAACCCCTGCCTTACTGCAAAAATTTCCTCCTACGCCAGATATTTTTATATCGGGACGTAACTCTTTTAGAGCGCAAGCTAGATTACTAGCATGCAGATCTCCGGAAGGCTCTCCGCAGACAAGCATTATCTCCATATTTTATTTTGTATTTTTAAAGCTAGGCTTAGTGCGCGATATCCTTCTTGGCCTGAGACAAGAGGTGTTTTTTTATGCGTTACGCAATCTAGGAAACTTTCTAATTCTTTTTTTAAGGGCTCTTCACGTTCAATAGGTAAGAGGTCTTTAGTGATATTAGCTCCCACTTTTTTATAAAAATAGGCTTCTTGTTTAACATAATCTAGAGAAATATAGGTATCTTTTAAAAATATTCTAATTTTACGCATGGGTTCATCTGAAATACGACTGGCAGTTAAATTACAGACACAGCCATTAGCAAAAGTTATGCGGGCGTTAGCGATATCTTCTTTTTCAGTTAACACTTTTGTGCCTACAGCTTCAACTTTTGTTATCTTCGATTTAACTAATCCTAAGACGATATCAATATCATGAATCATTAAATCTAAAACTACACCGATATCTAAAGAACGGTTTGGAAAAGGATTCAGTCTGTGGCACTCGATAAATTTTGGTTCAACGATTGAGTCTTTGATAGCCGCAAAAGCAGAGTTAAATCGCTCAACATGTCCTACCTGTAAGATTAATTGTTTTTTATGGGTGAGTTTTACTAATTTTTGTGCTTCAATTAAATTTTGAGTAAAGGGTTTTTCTACCAAAACATTGATTCCTGCCTCAAGAAAATCTTTAGCAATTTTATAATGTAGAATAGTAGGAACACAAATGCTTACAGCGTCAATTTTCTTATCTAAAAGTTTCTTATAATCATGGGTGACACTTGCGATGTTAAATTCTTCAGCAACTAAGTTTGCTTTTGTAAGGTCCAAATCACAAATACTTACCAAGTCTACATTATTTAGCTGTGTATAAGAGCGCACATGTTTGATACCGACGTGGCCTACCCCGATAACTGCAAGTTTTATCTTGTGCATAATTTTATTATATTACAAGAGTTTTTATCCTGTTGCAAGTAAAATTTTGATTCCTGTAAAGTGATGAAGATAAGTTTATTTGCAATTTTTGTTATTGCGCTAAGTAAGCTGTGGTTATTTAAAAATTCGCCAAGGGGCTCGACAAAAGTCAATAAATGTGATATATTAATTTTCTAAAATTTATGTTCAAAGAATACCTTAAGCTACTTAAATTTATGAAACCGCACAAGATGCAATTTTTCTTGGCTTGCGGGTGTATGTTATTTTCTGCTATTTTTGATAGTGTCTCTTTAGGCATGATTGTACCTTTGGCAGACAAGGTCCTTACCAATAAAAAAATAATCCTTCCGAATAAAGTGCCAGCATTTATAGAAAATTTTATCGCTTCTGTAAATGCAATCGAGCCTTTAGCCTTATTAAAAATTATGGCTATCGGCATCTTGACATTATTTGTGATAAAGGGATTTTTTAATTACTGGCAGAGCTATTTAATGTCTGATGTTGGTCAAAAGGTTATTCGCGATATTCGTGCCAGGCTATATGATAAATTACAAATCTTATCTTTAGATTATTTTACTAAAAAACGAAGCGGAGAACTTATTTCACGTATTACTCACGACGTAAAATTGGTAGAAAATGCGACCAGTTATGCGCTTACGGATTTAATCTATCAGACATTTCAGGTAATAATTTTTACGAGCCTTGTTTTTATTATTCATTGGCGTTTGGCTTTAATTGCGTTTATCGTCGGCCCCTTGATAATGATGCCTATTGTAAATGTAGGGAAGAAACTAAGGAAATTATCTAAAACCACTCAGGAGAAGATGGCAGATATCAATTCTATTTTGCAAGAGACCATCTTTGGCGTAAAGATTGTGAAAAGTTTTGCTATGGAGGATTATGAGGCAGAAAGGTTTAATAGGCAAAACCAAGATTATTACAAGGTCACCATGAAGTCTATCAAAAGAACGCTAGTTTTAGCTCCGGTAACAGAAATTATCGGAGCCTTTGTGGGTATTTTTGTTTTTTGGTTAGCAGGAAAAGAGGTTATCGCAGGCAAACTTTCCTTCGGAGTATTCGGTTTATTCTTAGGCTCGCTTCTTTCCATGATCAGGCCATTTAAAAAATTAAGCCAAGTAAATTCTATTATACAGCAAGCCTTAGCGGCAAACACTAGAATCTATGAGATTTTGGAAGCGCCAGTTTCGGTGGAAGAGAAATTAGAAGCAAGAGAATTACCTAGAATTAAAAAAAATATTATTTTCGAGGGCGTATGTTTTCGTTATCACGACACAGAGATTTTAAAAGATGTTAATTTAGAGGTAAAGCAGGGAGAGATTATTGCTATTGTTGGCCCAAGCGGCGTAGGAAAATCAACCTTGGTAGATCTGATTCCGCGTTTTTATGATCCTCAAAAAGGAAAAATCTTGATTGATGGCATAAACATAAAAGAAGTAAGTCTTAAATCTTTACGTAAACAAATTGGAATTGTTACTCAGGAAACAATTCTTTTTAATGATACGATTACCGCAAATATCGACTATGGGAATAAAGATGCTAATTTAATAGATATTGAAGAAGTGGCAAAGCAGGCCTACGCACATGATTTTATTTTAGGATTAAAAGATGGTTATAATACCACAATAGGAGATAGGGGGGTGAGGCTCTCCGGAGGAGAAAAGCAGAGAATCGCTATTGCCAGAGCCCTTTTAAAAAATCCTCCAATTTTAATTTTAGATGAGGCAACATCACAGTTAGATACCGAATCTGAAC